>CANHSW010000015.1 GCA_947463165.1 Cyanobacteriota bacterium | reverse complement strand
CGCCGCCATCGCACAAAACGGTCACGATCGTGTGGCCGGGACCGAGGCGCCGGGCCGTCTCCACTGCGGCCGCCACGTTGATACCCACCGAACCACCCAGAAACAGGCCCTCCTGCCAGAGCAGCTGGTAGATGGTGTCCAGGGCCGCCTGGTCGTCGATGCGCACCGCATCATCGATGGGAGCACCCTCCAGGTTGGCCGTGACCCGGCTGTTGCCAATGCCCTCGGTGATCGAGCTGCCCTCAGCGCTGAGGGCGCCGGTCTTGGCCCATGAGTAGAGGGAGCTGCCGCAGGGATCGGCCAGCACGCAGCGGACGGCGGGGTTTTGCTGCTTGAGATACATCGCCACGCCGGCGTAGGTGCCGCCGGTGCCGGTGGCCGACACCCAGGCATCCACCCGGCCCTCGGTCTGCTGCCAGATCTCCGGGGCGGTGGTGTTGTAGTGGGCGCGGCGATTGGCCAGGTTGTCGAATTGATTGGCCCACAGGGAGCCAGGCGTTTCGGCGGCGATGCGACCGGAGAGTTTTACGTAATTGTTGGGATCGCGGTAGGGCACGGCTGGCACCTTGCGCACCTCGGCCCCCAGGCTGCGCAGCAGGCCGATCTTTTCAGCCGACTGGGTGTCTGGAATCACGATCAGCGCCCTGTAGCCGCGGGCATTGCAGAGATGGGTGAGGCCGATACCCGTGTTGCCGGCTGTGCCCTCAACCACCGTGCCACCGGGCTGGAGCAGGCCCTGCTGCTCCGCCTCCAGCAGGATTCCCAGGGCGGCGCGGTCCTTCACCGAGCCGCCGGGATTCATGAATTCCGCCTTGCCCAGAATCTCGCAGCCGGTGAGCTCGCTGAGGGCGTGGAGGCGGATGAGGGGGGTGTTGCCGACGGCACCTACGAAACCCTGCGTGATGCCACCCATCGCCTTGGCCTGCCCTGTTGATGTCCGGTGGGCGAATCGTAGGCAAGCTGCCTAATGTCTCCGCTGGAGAGAGCCATTGATGGCTGCATATGTCGAAATACCAGGCACGCCTGGACACCAGAGCGATGTCTGAGTTTTCGCCGCTGAGCCAGTCTGCTGATTTGCTCCAGATCCCCCAGGGCACTGGGTTTGATCGCCCCCGGGCCCCTGGGCTGGATAGCCCCCGGGCAACTAGCGGCCCGGAAGCCGCGGCCAGCAGCCAGCTCGCCCAGCGGTTGGCGGCCGTGCGCCGCCGCACCGGGGAGCTGATCGCCCCCCTGGAGCCCGAGGACCTCTGCCTCCAGGGCATGGCCGATGCCAGCCCGCCCAAGTGGCACCTCGGCCACACCACTTGGTTTTTCGAGCAGTTTTTGCTGCGCCAACCGGCCATTGCTCACCTGCTGGGTAGCTATGAGCCGGCGCCAGCCAGCTGGGCCTATCTGTTCAACAGCTATTACGAGGCGGTGGGGCCCCGCCATCCCAGGCCCCAGCGGGGCCTGCTCAGCCGGCCGCCGATCGCCGAGGTACTCGCTTGGCGCGGCCGGGTGGATCTGGCGCTGCAGCAGCTGCTGTCGGCTCTGGCCCAGCAACCAGCCGCCGCCGCCGCCCCCTGGCTGGAGCTGATCGAACTGGGTTTGCAGCACGAGCAGCAACACCAGGAACTGCTGCTGATGGACATGCTCGATGCTTTCAGCCGCAATCCCCTGGAGCCCGCCTACGGCGACGCTCCCGAACTGCGCTTCCAGGCGGCCCCGCCCCCGAGCGACCGCACCGCTTGGCTGAGCCATGGCGGCGGCCTGGTGGAACTGGGCTTTGGGGAGTTGGCCAGTAATTCTGGCGCCGGTTTCCATTTCGACAACGAGGCACCCCGCCATCGCCAGTGGCTGGAACCCTTCGCCATCGCCTCCCAGCTGGTTACCAACGCCGAGTACGGGGCCTTCATCGCTGCGGGGGGCTATCGGCGGCCGGAACTGTGGTTGAGCGAAGGCTGGGCGCTGATGCGGCAGCGGGGCTGGCAGGCCCCGCGCTATTGGCGCGACGACGCTGAATTCACCCTGGCGGGCCGCCGGCCCCGCTGGGGCCAGGCGCCGGTGCGGCACCTGAGCTGGTTTGAGGCCGACGCCTATGCCCGCTGGGCCGGGGCGCGGCTGCCCAGCGAGGCCGAGTGGGAGTTGATGGCCCCCCAGCTGGCCGATGCCTTTGGCCTGGTTTGGCAGTGGACCGCCAGCCCCTACCGGCCCTATCCAGGCTTTCGCGCCGCCCCAGGGGCGGTGGGGGAATACAACGGCAAGTTCATGAGTTCCCAGATGGTGCTACGCGGCAGTTGCTTCCTCACCCCCGAGGGGCACGAACGACTCACCTACCGCAACTTCTTTCCACCGGCCAGTCGTTGGCAGGTGGCCGGATTAAGGCTGGCCCAGGAGGCCCGATGACCCCGGTGATCGCCCCAGAGCTGATCGATCTCCACCCCGAGCCCGCAGATCTGCGCCGGCTAGTGTTGCGGGGGATGGCCTCAAGGCCGCGGCAATTGCCCGCCTGGCTGCTCTACGACGCGGAGGGATCGCGCCTGTTCGATCAAATCTGCGAGCAGCCCGAGTACAGCCTCACCCGCACCGAGACAGCCCTGTTGGAGGCCCTGGCCCCGGAGCTGGCCGCGGCCCTGGGGCCCGGCACGCTGGTGGAGTTTGGCGCCGGCAATGCCCGCAAGGCGGGGCCATTGCTAGATGCCCTGCAGCCCGCCGCCTACGTCGCCCTCGACATCAGCGCCGAACATCTGGCGGCGGCCTGTGAGCAGCGGCAGCACTGCCATCCGCGGGTGCCGGTGTTGGGCATCTGCGGCGACTACAGCGCCATGGCTCGGCTGCCCGCCCACCCGCTGCTGGAGGGCCAGCGGCGGGTGGGCTTCTATCCGGGCAGGTCGATCGGCAACTTCACCCCAGCCGAAGCAACGCAGCTGCTGCGCCAGTTCGCCCAGCTGCTGGGAACCGATGGGCTGCTGTTGATCGGCATCGATCACCCCAAGAGCCGGGCGCGGCTGGAGGCGGCCTATGACGATGCGGCGGGCGTTTCGGCGGCCTTTGCCAAGAATTTGCTGGTGCGGCTGAATCGCGATCTACACAGCGATTTTGATCCGGATCGCTTTCATTACCAAGCCCGCTGGCAGCCAGAGCAGAGCCGCATTGCCATGGCCCTGGTCAGCCGCTGCGACCAGCTGGTGCAGCTCGCTGGCAGCAGCTGGCCCTTTGCCACCGGCGAGGAACTGATCAGCGAATTCAGCGTTAAATACACCCCGGAGGCTTTTGGGGCCCTGGCCGCCGTTGCTGGTTGGCGGTTGGTGCGGCGCTGGAGCGATCCTGGCGGCGACCTCTCCCTGGTGCTGCTGGCGGCGCGAGACTCTTACCAGCAACGCTTAGTGGGATGAGCCGCGAACAGAAACGCTCCGCCATGCTGCAGATGCGGCAGGAGCTGATCGCTGAACTGGAGACGCTCTACAGCCGCGCCTTTGATCGCATCGGCGAACAAGACCTGGGCGAGGGCGCCGTTGCCCGGTTGACCCAGCTGTTGCTGATCTCCCGCGAAGCGGCGATCACCCCCCTGCAGCAGGAAATCGAAGCACCGCTGATCACCTATGCGCCTGGTGAGCGGCCAACGGCGCCATGAACGACTGGTGGGAGCAACTAGAGACGCGGCTGGAGCGCGAATTGGCCAATTTCCTGACGGCCAATCCAGCCCAGCAGGCCCTGCTACAGGAGCAGGAAGCCCGCGACCGACAGGCCAGCCTGGTGGGAGAGCGCGGCCGGCTGCGGCGCCAGGCCGAACAACAGCGCCAACAACTGCTCAGCCTGGCCGAGGAGATTCGCTCCTGGCGCCAGCGGGTGGAGCGGGCCAGAGCGGCCGGCGCCGAGCCCTTAGCCGAGCGGGCAGAAGCCCATCTAGCAACTTTGATGGAGCGGGGCCGCGAAAGTTGGCGTCAATTAGCTGAGCTGGGTCAGCAGTTTGCCGCCGTGGAGGCAGCTCTGCAGGCCCTGGCGGTGGCGGAACAAGCCACCGCCACCAGTGCCGCGCCCGGGGGCAAGCTCGATGAATTGGAACAGGCCTGGGCCGTCTTCGAGGCCGAGCAGCAGCTGGAATCCCTGAGGCGGCGCCAGAGCTGATGCGGGGGCGAGACCATCGAGAGGCCATCGATCGGCACTGCTCAGCAGCGGCTTACTGGCTCAGCAGCGGCTTACTGGCTCAGACCAAGCACTCCGGACAACCGCTAAATCGAGAGCCATGCAGCCATCACCTACCGCAGCGCATCTACCGCATTACAGCCAAAGCAGCCTAGTCTGAAGCAATGCGAACCAGTCTGGAATTGCCGGATTCCCTGTTTGCCCGGCTCAAGGCCCGAGCCGCCATCGAGGGCGTGCCGATGAAGCAGTTGTTGCAGCGCTATGTGGAGGAGGGGTTGATCGCCAGTTCCAGCCCCTCCGGCAGCAGTCGCAACAGCGACGCCCTGCCCACCCTGCTGGCCAAACCCCTGGCCATCGCCCCGGAGCTGCTGAGCAATGCCGGCCTGTTCGGCCTGCTGGAACCTTGAGGTCAGCAGCTTGATCATCGACCTGCCGGATTTGAACGTGTGGCTAGCCCTGGTGTGGCCCCTGCATCCCCAGCACCTGCGCGCTCGCCATTACTGGCAGCTGGAGGCTGGTGGGCGGGTGGTGCTTTGCACCAGCACGGCCTTGGGGCTGGTGCGCCTGCTCTGTCACGCGGGGGTGATGGGCGAGGCCAGCCTCACGCCCCAGGCCGCTGGCGAGGTGCTGGAACGGCTATGTGAGCAACCCGGCGTGGGCTTTGGCGGCGAACCCACCGATAGCTGGGAGGTGTTCCAAGCTCTGCTGCGCAAGGGCAGCTTGGCCTCGCGTCACTGCACAGATGCCCATCTGGCGGCGGTGGCGATAGTGAATGGCTGGAGGCTGGTTAGCCTGGATGGCGATTTCGAGCGCTATGCGGGCCTGAATTTATTGAGGCTCTGAATCTTGAGCTCCTGATTGAGCCTGGTGCGCTGATTACAACCCTGAATATGAAGTTGCTGAGTGGAGCGCCCAATCCAGTCTCAAGCCCATGTAATCCAGTAGATGCTTGACAGATCGCCCATAAACAGAGCCTGTTTAGACAGGCTGGGATCCAATTAAAACTGAAATCAAACCTTGGGGGCCGGGGGCATCAGGCTGACGCCCTCGGGGGGCGGGGTGGGGTCGGGATCGGCAATAAGCATGTGCTGCAGCACGATCTCCGGGCGTTCGCTATCACGCCAGCGGATGCGATAGGCCGGCATCTTGGTGCCCCTACTGGTGGTCTGCTCCACAGGCTCCATCACCCAACCGCGACGGGAGCGGCCCTGGGGGTTGCGCTTCACCACCGCGTCGGCGTGTTGAAAGCGAAAACCAACGCGCTCACCGCTCATGGAATTGGTACCCGGCTGGGGGAGATTGCTCACTCCCGAGAATTATCCCACTGCAACCGATCCTCTCCCGATCCACCTGGCCCGCCAGATCCTGCGGGGCTAGGGGTCGCGCCGAGCAGCTGCTACCAGATTCTGGTCAGCTCGGGGAGTCAGCTGGGGGACTCGGCCTCTGGCCGCTGGCTGGTTTTGGCCTCTGGTCGCAGCAGGGGGAAGGCGATTACGTCGCGGATCGAAGCGCTGTCGGTGAGCAGCATCACCAGCCGGTCGATGCCGATGCCCAGACCGCCGGTGGGGGGCATGCCCACCTCCAGGGCCTGGAGGAAGTCCTCGTCCACGCCCTGGGCCTCCAGATCGCCCGCGGCCCGGCGCTGCTGCTGAGCCTGCAGCCGCTGGCGCTGGTCCACCGGATCGATCAGCTCACTGAAGGCATTGGCGGTTTCGCGGCCCACGATGAACAGCTCGAAGCGCTCCACCAGGCCCGGTTTGCTGCGGTGAGCGCGGGCCAGGGGCGAGTTTTCCACCGGGTAATCGAGCACGAAGGTGGGCTGGATCAAGCTGGCCTCCACCCGCTGCTCGAAGGCCTCCACCAGCAGCCGGCCAACGGAATCCGCCAGGGCCGGCGTCTCCAGGCCCAGGGCTTCCATGGCGCCAGCGGCCTGTTCGCGGCTGGTGAAGGTCGTGAAATCCAAACCGGTGGCCTCCTGCACCAGCGAATGCATGGTGGCCCGCCGCCAGGGGGGCGTCAGCTCGATCTCGGTGCCCTGGTAGCTGATCCGGGTGCCGCCGCACACCTGCTGGCACACCTCGGCGATCAGCCGCTCGGTGAGCTCCATCATGTCGGTGTAGTCGGCGTAGGCCTGGTAGATCTCCACCGAGGTGAACTCGGGGTTGTGGCGGGTGCTCACCCCCTCGTTGCGGAAGATGCGACCCAGCTCGTACACCCGCTCAAAACCGCCCACCACCAGCCGCTTCAGGTGCAGCTCGGTGGCGATGCGCAGGGTGAGGGGTAGATCCAGTGCGTTGTGGTGGGTCTCGAAGGGCCGGGCATCGGCGCCGCCCGGCACGCTTTGCAGCACCGGGGTTTCAATCTCCAGGAAGCCTTTCCCATCCAGCCAGCGGCGCATGGTGCTCACGGCCAGGGCTCGGCGGCGGAAGGTCTCGCGGGTCTGGGGCGAGACGATCAGGTCGAGATAGCGCTGGCGGTAGCGGGTCTCCACATCCGCCAGGCCATGCCACTTATCGGGCAGGGGCTGCAGGCTCTTGCTGAGCATCGACCAGCCCTTCACCTTCACCGAAAGCTCGCCCCGGTCGGTGCGCTTGAGGCTGCCCTGCACGCCAATCAAGTCTCCGGCATCCACCAGGGAGGTGAGCTGGGCGAAAACCTCGGGATTGTCAGGCTGGGCCGCCTGGAGAGTGGCCTTCTCGATGTAGAGCTGGATCGGGCCGGATTCATCGGCGAGGGTGAAAAAGGCCAACTTGCCCATCACCCGGCGGGTCATCACCCGGCCGGCCACCGCCACCGCCAGCTCCCGTTCCTCGCCGTTGGCCAGGTCGGTGTGATCCCGCTGCAGGACAGCGGTGCTGTGGCTTGGTTGGAAGCGCAGGGCGTAGGGCCCCTGGCCTAGAGCTGCCAGGGCCTTGCCTTTCTCCAGGCGGGTCTCACGCAGCTCAGACACGGATGCGGGGATCTCAGCAGGAGCCATCCTGCAGGACGATCAAACCTGGCCGGCGATGTTTTCGTTTCCCGATCGGCCCGCTATCGGCTCTCTATCAGCTCTCTAGAGGCTGGCTCAGCCCACGGCTGAGAGGGCCAGTTCACCCATCCGCTGGGAGGCGTAGCCGGTGCCCCGCACCGTGAGGATCAGTTCTGGATTGCGGGGATCGGGTTCGAGCTTGCCGCGCAGGCGGGCCACGTAGACATCCACCACCCGCAGGTCGGCGGCGCGGCGCGGCGGATAGCCCCAGAGTTGTTCGAGGATCTCGGCCCTGGGCACCACCCGGCCGGGTTCGCGGAACAGCAGCTCCAGCAGGCTGAATTCGGTGTAGGTGAGGGCGATGCGCTCACCATCGCGGGTCACCTGGCGCCGGTTGGTATCGACCACCAGGTCCCCCAGCCGCATCACCCCGGTGCCATTGGATTGCTCGCGGGGTTCAGTGACGGCCGCGCCTTTGCCCATCCGCCGCAGGATTGTGGCGATGCGGGCCTCCAGCTCCTTGGGACTGAAGGGTTTGGGCAGGTAGTCATCGGCCCCCAGATCCAGGCCTGAAACCCGCTCGGCCACGTTATCCAGGGCCGTGAGAAAGATGATCGGCACACAGGATTCGGCCCGCAGTCGCCGGCAGACGGCGAAGCCATCCAACTTGGGCAGCATCACGTCGAGCACCACCAGATCGGGTTGCTCCTGATGGAACAGAGTCAGCGCCTCCTCTCCGTCTTCCGCGCAGACCACCCGGTAGCCGGCCAGCTGCAGGCGCATCACCAGCACCCGGCGCACCGCTGCTTCGTCGTCGACAATCAGCAGGGTCGCCCTGGGCTCGACCGAGAGCTGACTGGAGCCGTCGTCAGCGTGCATCTAGCCATCGGCGGGGTGAAGAATCGCAACCATAACCCTCGGCAAGGGCTTGGGTCACCCCTCAGAAACCCCGTCGACGGGGCGTTTTGAGCACATTTAAGCTTTTCTGCAGAAAGCCTTTGCCCAGAACGCTTTTCGCGGGGCAGCTCTACGCCAGTGAACTTTTCAGCGGCTGATTTCTACCAGCAAATTTTTGCCAGCAAGGTTTCGCCAGCCGATCAAGCGCGGCGGTTTTGCCGCTTATCCGCCTCGCCCAGGGGGCACAGCCTCGGCGCCGGCCCATCAAGCCAGCGGGCCTTCACCGATCAGGGCCAGCGGGCCTTGGCATAGAGATTCCACTCGGCGGCGGCGGTGGCCAGGGCCCTGTCACTGCTCACCTGGCCCAGCATCGCCCGTTGCAGCTGGGTATAGACAATTGCCTGCAACCGCTTCACCCCCGGCATCGCCGGCACCAGCACCTGGGCCCGGTTCAGGGTTTGGGCCGACAGCAGCCGGGCCCGATGCACCAGCCCCTCAGCACCAGGAATGAGCGCTTCTCGGTCCAGTTGGCGCTGCAGCTGGGCCAGGGCAAGGCTGGAGGAGGGCAGCACCCGGGCCTGCTCCGCGAAGGCCAATTGGTGGGCGGCGTTGGTGAGGAACAGGCCGAAATCGACGGCCGCCGCCGCCACGGCGCTCTGGCGAGGCACCACCAAATTCATCACCGCCACGTTGCTCACCCCCCTGCGAATGCCGCTGTCGCCGGTGATCGGCGGATGGGGTTCGGTGACGGCGGCGATGCCTGGAGCGTTTGTCTGCAGGTTGCGCAAAAAATCCGGGCCGGTGGCCACCAGAGCCAGGTCGCCGGATTGATAGAGCTCGATGGCCCGGCGGTAGCCCTGGCTCACCACCTCCTGGGGCAGCAGGCCGCGGCGGTAGAGGTCGCTCCAGAAGCCAAATGCCTGGCGGCCCGCCGGGCTGTCGAAGGCCGCCCGGCGCCGCTCATCCAGCAGCTGCACCCCCATCTGCACCAGGATTTCCAGCAGCTCGGCGGAGTCATCCGGCACCGCCGTCACAAACAGCGCATAGCGGCCCGTACGCCGCTTGATGCGCTCCGCGAAGGCCGGCAGCTGCCGCCAATGGCGCGGTGGCGCCTCGCAGCCGGCCTGCTGCAGCAGGCGCCGGTTGGCCATCGAAATCCGCACCGTCAGGTACCAGGGGATGGCGAACTGCTGGCCCTGTTGACGACCGGCCTGCCAAATCGCCGGCAGGTAGCCCTGGGGGGCGCCGGGGGGCAGCAGCGGCTCCAGATCGAGCAGCCCCCCCTTGCTGGCCAAATTGGCGGCAAAAGGCGGGTTCAGATTCACCAGATCGGGCGCGGTGCGGGCGAATACCGCCGCCAACAACTTGCGCTCCACCTGGGCCCAGGGCACGTCGGTCCAGCGCACCCTCATGCCCGGGTGCTGGCCCTCCCAGGCGGCGATCACCGCCTTGATGGTGTCGTTGAACTTTGGAGCCAGATCCAGGCTCCAGAAATTGATTTCTGTGCCACCAGCAGGCCCATCAGCCGACCCGCCGCCTGGGCCCTGGCGCATGCAGCCGGCGGCGGCCAGGGTGGTGGCGGCCGAGCCAGCGGCCAGCAGCTTCAGCAGGTGGCGCCTGGGGATAAGCATCGATCAACCCTTGGGGCCAGCGGTCTGCTGGCGCCACAACAACAGCTGCAGAGAACAGAGCATCGGTGCCAACAGGGCCGTGAGCAGGGTTTGGGCGAGCAGGGTCTGCAGCTGGCTCCAGCCCAGTTCGCCTTGCCAGGCGTTTGGCACCAGCAGGCTCAAGTTGAGCAGCAGACAGCCAAGCAGCGCTAGTAAACCCAAACTGAAACTGCGCTCGATCGGCGGCCCCTGGCGGCCGATGCGGCCCCACCACCAACCCAGTAACGCCAGGGCGGGCAGTTCACTGGCCGGTCCCAGCTGCAGGCTGTCCAGGGCCAGCCCCAGAGCCACCCCGGCCACGGTGCCGGAGACCGGCCCATCCACCAGGGCCCAGGGCAGCAGCCAGAGCACCGCCCAGGCCGGCGCCACGCCATCGAGCTTGAGCAGCTGGGGAGCGGCCAGGGTGAGTAGCGGCACCATCAATGCCGTGGCGGCACACCAGCTGTGGCGATGCAGCGCCGCCATCAGCGCTCCCCCCGGCGCACCTGAACCCAGTCCACGGCCTCCACAGGGGCGCTGAGCTGCACCACCGCCTCGCTGGCCGGCACCGCCAGATCGTCGACACTTTGCACCACCCCAACGGTGATGTTGGGCGGCACCAGGGTGCTGGCGGGGGAGGTGACCACCACATCGCCGGGCCGCACGCCGGGGTCCTTCTCCAGAAAGCGCAGCACCGGCCTGGCAGTGCCCAGGCCGGTGAGCAGGCCATGGCGGCGGATCCGCGGTACCCATACCCCCACGCGGCTGCCGTCGTCGCTGAGCAGCTGCACGGCGGCGGTGGTGGGGGTGGTGGAGGCAACCCGTCCCAGCAGTCCGCCGGGGGCCAGTACGGCGGCGCCGGCGCTGACGCCGTCTAGGGAGCCCTTGCCGATCAGCAGCTGGTGCCACCATCCAGAGCTCTGCCGCGAGATCACGGCGGCGCCGATCAAGCTGTTATCGCCCCCCGCCAACTGCAGCAGGCGCCGCAGGCGAGTGTTGTCGCTACGCAGCTGCAGCAGCTGGCTCTGCTGGTCGAGTTGCTGGGCCGAGCGCAGCCATTCGCTCTGGGCGCTGCCCGGCCAGAAGGGTCTGCTCAGCAGGGCATAGGCATCGGCCAGCGGGGCTCCCTTGCTGAGGCGGATCCCCAGCAGGGCCAGCAGCAGCAGCAACCAGGGCCAGAGACGGCCGATGGAGCGCAGCTGACCAACTCGAAAGCCGCGGCCGGCCTGCATTGGAATCAGCTCGACTGACGCACGAAGTCGGGGGTGTCGAGCACGCGTTCGAGGCGCTTGTAGTCCTCCAGCACCATGCCGCAGCCGTTCACCACACAGAGCAATGGATTCTCGGCCACGTGGGTGAGGATGCCGGTCTCGTGGCTGATCAGGTCGGTGATGCCGCGCACCAAGGCACCGCCACCGGCCAGCATGATGCCGCGATCGACGATGTCGGCCGCCAGTTCAGGCGGGGTGCGCTCCAGGGTGCGCTTCACGGCCTCAACGATCACATTCAAGGGCTCGGCCATGGCTTCGCGGATGTCGCCGGCGCGCACATTGATGGTGCGGGGCAGGCCACTGAGCAGGTGCAGGCCGCGCACATCCATGGAGGTGTTGTCGTGGTCGTCATCGGGGAAGGCCGAGCCGATCCGAATTTTGATCTCCTCAGCCGTGCGCTCGCCCACCACCAGGTTGTGCACCTTTTTCAGATAGATGCCGATGGCGTCGCTGAGTTCGTCGCCCGCCACCCGCACCGACTCGCTTAACACAGTGCCGCCGAGACTGAGCACCGCCACTTCGGTGGTGCCACCGCCGATATCCACCATCATCGTGCCCACCGGTTCGGTAACCGGCAGCCCGGCGCCAATGGCGGCGGCCACCGGCTCATCGATCAGGTGCACCTCGCGGGCACCGGCCAGGCCGGCCTCGCGCACCGCCCGGCGCTCCACGCCGGTGACGCCGCTGGGGATGCCGATCACCAGGCGGGGCGCCCTGATGTCGCGCCCTTCATTGCCCTTTTGGATAAAGGTTTTGATCATCTGCTCGGCGGCGTCGAAATCGGCGATCACGCCATCGCGCAGGGGTCGCACCGCGCGGATGTTGCCGGGGGTGCGGCCGAGCATCAATTTGGCTTCATCACCCACCGCCAGGGGCACGCCCCGCTCCAGATCGAGAGCCACCACCGAAGGCTCCTGCAGCACGATGCCCTTGCCGGACACGTACATCAAGGTGTTGGCTGTCCCCAGGTCAATGCCGATGTCGCGGGAGAACTGAAACCGACGGAAAAACACTGCTGACCGGCCTTCAAGAGGTCGATCATAGGTGGGTGTTACAGATGCTCCAGGCGGTGGCACTCTCCTTGTGGTGGCAGAGAAGCGGCGCTGGAGGGGCGCCATCAGCCCAGGGCCCATCCCGGGCCATGCGAAGGCCAGTTATCCATGGCCAGCCAGCCAAAAGCGATCTAAGCCAAGGCGCTCTATGCCAAGGCGAGCTGGCCCCAAACATCAGCCATCTACATCAGTTGCTGACCGGCCTGCTCCATCATGGTTTCCGCCTTTCTGGCCTGCACCATTCTGGTTCGCAAACCGATCTGGTCTGAGCCTGTCTGGTCTGCACCCCTCCCTGGCCTGCACCTGTCGGGTCAGCAAATAGATCTGGCCTGCGCCGATCTGGTTCTCAAACCGATCTGGTTCGCGAACCAAGTCTGGAGCCAAGCTGGCTCCAGGGCTTCATGCCGCCACCCACTACACCCACCACTACATCCCCAGGAGACTGCCATGGGCGTCAATTCCATCACTCTCGTCGGCCGGGCCGGCCGCGATCCCGAGGTGCGCTACTTCGAATCCGGCAGCATGGTTGCCAACTTGACCATGGCCGTCAATCGCCGCAGCCGCGACGATGAGCCCGACTGGTTCAACCTGGAGATCTGGGGCAAGCAGGCCCAAGTGGCCGCCGACTATGTGCGCAAGGGCACCTTGCTGGGCATCATCGGCAGCTTCAAGCTCGACCGCTGGACCGACCGCGCTAGCGGTGAGGAGCGCACCAAACCGGTGATCCGCGTCGATCGACTTGAACTGCTCGGCTCCAAGCGCGATGCGGCGGCCGGGGGAGGCAACTTTGCCGGTGGTGGCTATGGCGGCGGCGAACCCAGCGAGGAAGAAGTGCCGTTCTGAGCCTGATCTGCCAGCCAGGTATGCATTCATGGCTGGCTCTGCTTTGCTGGCGCTGCTTTACAAACTGGCCCGATCTTGATCGCTGAGGACATATTCCCGGTCGGCCCTGCCTTACTGGCTGGGCCTATCTTTATGACTGGCCATGCCCTGTTAATTGGCCCTATCTTGGCCAGGGAAATCCCGGACAAGCATTTAGTTAGTTAGTTAGTTAGTTAGTTTATTCCCTGGGATCGAGCGCCAGGCCTGAGCAGAGGATTCAGGCCTGGTGCCGACTTGCCAGATCTTGCCTTGGCCAGGCTTTTAGGCCGCTGGCTGATTTAACCAGCGACCGACTAGCCATACTCCCAACGAGCAAAAGGCAGACAGAAGGTCAACAGAAGATCAGTAAATGATAACCAGATGACAGCCAGATATAACTAGATGATCAGTAGCGGTAGTGGTCTGGCTTGTAGGGGCCTTGTACGGGCACGCTGATGTAGTCGGCCTGCTGTTGGGATAGTTCGGTTAGCTTGGCGCCGATTTTCTCCAGGTGCAGGCGAGCCACCATCTCGTCTAGGTGCTTGGGCAGCACATAAACCTCTTTGGTGTACTGATCGCCCTTGGTGAACAGTTCGATTTGGGCTAACACCTGGTTGGTGAATGAGTTGCTCATCACGAAGCTGGGGTGGCCAGTGGCGCAGCCCAGGTTCACCAGACGCCCTTCTGCCAGCAGAATGATCTTGTTGCCGCTGGGCAGCAGGATGTGATCCACTTGGGGCTTGATGTTGTCCCAGGGATACTGCTTGAGCGAAACCACATCGATTTCGTTGTCGAAGTGGCCGATGTTGCAGACAATTGCTTGATCCTTCATCCGGATCAGATGTTCGTGGCGGATCACCTGGAAATTACCGGTTGCGGTCACAAAGATGTCCACATCCGCCACCACGTCATCCAGACGCACCACCCGATAGCCCTCCATGGCGGCCTGCAGGGCGCAGATCGGATCGATCTCCGCCACCATCACCGTGGCCCCCAGACCGCGTAGCGACTGGGCAGAGCCCTTGCCCACATCGCCATAGCCCAACACCAGGGCCACCTTGCCGGCCACCATCACATCGGTGGCGCGCTTGATGCCATCCACCAGGGATTCGCGGCAACCGTAGAGGTTGTCGAACTTGCTCTTGGTAACGGAGTCGTTGACGTTGATGGCCGGGAAGGGCAGCTCGCCGCTCTTTTGCAGTTGATAGAGACGGGCCACGCCCGTGGTGGTTTCCTCGGTGACGCCCTGGATAGCGGCGTGGATGCGGGAATAGAAGCCGGGCTGGGCGGCGAGCTTCTGGCGAATCGAATTAAATAGAGCCGTTTCTTCCTCGTTGGAGGGGTGGTCGAGCACGCTGAGATCGCTCTCGGCCCGGGTGCCCAGGATCACCAGACCAGTGGCATCGCCACCATCATCAAGGATCATGTTGGGGGTGCCACCATCGCCCCACTCCAGGATGCGATGGGTGAAGGCCCAGTACTCATCCAGGGTTTCGCCCTTATAGGCACAAACCGGAATATTGGCGGCGGCAATCGCTGCGGCAGCGTGATCTTGGGTGGAGAAGATATTGCAGCTGGCCCAGCGCACCTCGGCCCCCAGGGCGGTGAGGGTTTCGATCAGCACCGCCGTCTGAATCGTCATGTGCAGGGAACCGGCGATCCGGGCGCCCTTGAGGGGCTGATCGGCGCCAAATTTGCTGCGCAGGGCCATGAGGCCCGGCATCTCGGTTTCGGCAATGGCGATTTCCTTGCGACCCCAGTCGGCCAGAGCTAGATCGGCGATCACGTAGGTGGAAGGGGGTGCCTGAACGGCAGAGCTAGTGGGGGAGGCCACCATGGGAATTGACTCCAAAAGAAGAGAAGGTGGGCAGCTGCACAGTCGCCGCTTGGCAGCCGCTTCCCCCTAGGGAAGAGGGCCTGGCGGTGACCAGCGCAGAGCCGGGTTGGTAAATATCTGCAGAGACGCCGAGGCTTCGGGCTCGCGTTACGGCAATCTACAGCGATGGAATCGGCCACCGCTGGGCCAGCAGCCACCAATTGGACGGGGAGCCAAGAATGGAGGCTGGCGGATGTGCGGGCCACCTGGGCCCTGGGGCGTCAGCTGGCCGAGCAGCTGCTGACCCCACCGCTCACCCTGTTGCTAGAGGGCGACCTCGGGGCCGGTAAGACCTGCCTGGTGCAGGGCCTCGCCGCCGGCCTGGGCATCGCCGAGCCGATTACCAGCCCCACCTTTGCCTTGGCCCAGCACTATGGCGGCCAAAATGATTGCGGCCAGCGGACTGCCCTGGTGCACCTGGATCTGTATCGGCTGGAGCAAGCCGCCGCCGCCGATGAGCTGTTCGCCCAGGAGGAGGAGATCGCCCTGGATCTCGGGGCCCTGTTGGCGGTGGAATGGCCCCAGCGCCTGAGTGGGCCGCCGCCGGGGGCCTGGCGGCTGCAAATGCAGTTGCTCGATGCCAGCGATCCGGATCGGGGCCGCCTGGCCCGGCTCTGGCCCCCCAGCCCCCCATGGGGCGACACCAGCCAGCCCCTGGCGCCTGGGCCCTGAGCGCTCAGCTCGAGTCCGCAGTCGCCGCCAGAAAGGCCAGTACCGCCAGCTCGTTGGGTTGGGGATCGATGGCGCCGGCCCCTTGGCAAACCAGGGCGCCACAGGCGCTGGCAAATCGCAGGCGCTGCTCCAGATCCCAGTGGGCCCGGGCGCAGAGGCAATGCAACCAGCCTGCGGTGAAGGCATCGCCGGCACCGGTGCTATCCACCACCGGCACCGGGAAGCTGGCCAACTGGCCGCTCTGGCCGGCCACACACCAGCGCAGCGGGCCAGCCCCATCGGTGATCAACACATCCGGACGGCCGGGCAGGCTCGCCCGCACCAGCTTTGGATCCAGGCTGCCAAACAGCCAGTGGGCCTCCTCGGCGCTGCACTTCAGCAGGGCGGCCCTCTCCAGCAGCCAAGCCATGCTGGCCAGCACCGCAGCGGAGGGCGCAGCCTGGGCGGCCAATCTCTGATCCCAGAAGCAAACCCGCCAGTTCACGTCCACGGCCAGGGGTATCCCCAGCTCTTGAGCCCTTTGCACCGTCCAGCGCAGGGCCTCTGCCGCGGCTGGACTAGCCAGGGGGATGGTGCCGCTGACCAGCCAGCGGGCT
>CANHSW010000014.1 GCA_947463165.1 Cyanobacteriota bacterium | reverse complement strand
GAACACCGGCTCCAGCAGCGCCCATAGCGCCGGCCAGTCGGCCGGCCCGTAGGGGCGGATCTGCAGTGGCGGGGAGGACGGCGCCAGTGGCGGGATGGGCTGGGCCAGCGGCGAGGGAAATTGCAGCCTTGATTGTCTCCCCTGCGAGGCTGCACCGTTACACGCTTGCCGAGCTGACGGCGCACTGCCCTGGTTGCGTAAATTCCCAACCGGTGCTAAGGCGCCCCGTGGGGGGCGCCTTAGCACCGGTTGCGGATCACGGCCTTGGCAGTTGGGGCAGGACCCGTTCGGGTGTCTGGAGGTTTAGGCGTGGGCTGTCTGGGGCCTGGCAGGCAAGGAAAGGGGATCGCGTTGGGGAGAAGAGATGCTCGGGGCTTGACCTTCTCGGTTGTGATTCCAGCTCGGGTTATGCAGCCCGAGGGGTGAAGTGGCGGAAATTAAAACTGGCGTATTGCTCACTGCAGATACGGGATGACCTTCGCGCCAAGCCATCAAGTTCACTTTGGGTTTCACGCATCTTGGGCGCACCTCCGCTGGTCGCACCGGCTCGGGTGATCCCTGGCCGGACTCTCTTGGATGGTGGGGGACGGGTTGGCTCCCGGGCCTCCCCCCTCAACTACAAATTACGCCTCTTTTCAGGCGGTGGTGGCCTGCAGGAGTGCCTATTCCCGTACCTCTTGGCGTAGTGCTTATCGCGCCGCTTTTCGTAACGCTTTTCGCACCACCTGAAACCCCAGTCAGCGCAACGATTCGCAGGCTTCGCCATCGCCGTCGCCATCGAGATAGCTGTGACCCTGGCGCAGCAGCGCCTGGGCGCGGGCGTAGGAGCCGATCTCCCGGCAGCGGAAACGGCGGCCGTCGGGGGTGGTGCCATCGGGAATCAGCGCGGTGCGGCGGCCCCGCCGGAAATCCCAGGGGCGGGTGATGCCGCCCTCCACCTGCCACACCCCATAGCGATGGCGGTTAGCGCGGTACTCGGCATCCAGATACTCCTTTTCGTCACAGCCACTCAAATAATGGCGGTAGGCAAAGGCCTGGCCGTCTGCCACCATCGCCAGGCCGATATTGATATCGCTGATCAGCTCGGCCACGGTGCGGCCGTAGCGATCGGTGGTCTTGGCAGCGAGGGTCACCTCGCGACCCAGCGGCAGCCGCTGCTGCAGATAGCGCCGGGCCTGCTGGCCGTAAGGACTCTGGGCCGTCTCAGGTGCATCGATGCAGGCCAGCCGCACGGTGATGGTCCGGCCGCCGGAAAGCACGCCAATGGTGTCGCCGTCGCCGATCGAAACCACCCGCGCCCGTTGAGCTTGAGCCGTTGCCGCCGGCAAGGCAGCCACCGGCCCCAGCAGCAGCATCAAAAACAGCCAGCGCCATGCCATATGTGGATTCTGCATCGCCGCCATTTCCATGGGCTGACTGGTGGTCTGGATGCTTGGCTGGCTGATGGGCTGGGTAGCTGTCCGCTGGGGTACTACGCACCCGCCAACTACTGCGTCAGCAGCCCCAGCAACCACCGCGAAGCGATCCAAAAAATCGGCTCAGGCGGCTTGCGCGGCCATGGCCCGCGATCGGATCAGGTCGAGCAGGTGGCAGATGTTGTCGACCTCAACCTCCGAGAACAGCCCCTCCGGGCCCGTAGGCGCCAGGTCGCTGAAGGGCGGGTCGTAGAGGCGGGCGGGGTCCATAACGCCATGGCTGGTTAGCTCGTCGATGATTTCGTTGATGAAGCGGATCTGGGTGGCGGTGAGGGTGCCATCGGCGAGGAATTCGGCGAACAGCTCCTTGGCGGCGTTGCGATCCAGGCCCACCAGCGCACGGATGAACAGACCGAAGCCGTTGCACTCTTCCGCTGCCCGCAGGATCGACTGCTCCGTGCCAACACCATGGGAGAGCAGGAAGCGCTGCAGCTCGTCGAGATCGGCGGGGGTGAGGGGCTGGTTGCGGCGGAGGCGCTGCATGGTGAGCTGATCCTCGTGGGCTCGCAGGAAGTCGCGAGCGCGCAGGCGGAATTGCTGGAACTCGTCGCGGCTGAGCAGAGCTGCGGCATCGAGCTCTCGGAGCTCGCCGAGCTCGTCGGCGAAGTTGGTGTAGAGCGGTGAGCGAGCCGTGGTTTCGATCAAGCCAACCAAGGCACGCAGTCGCCGCCGCACCTCCTCAAGCATCGGCACGGTGACGTCTTGCCACCATTCATCGGCAAGTAGATCGCGGATCAGCTCCAGCTCGGCCGCCACCTGGGGGATGTTGGCGCGGGCCTCCAATTCGGCGGCCAATTCGCGCAGCTGCTGCTGCAGGCGGGCGAAGCGCGGTTCGCCTCGCAGCAGGCTGAGCTGCAGGGTGTAGAGGAGCAGATCGAAGCGGCGCGCGTCCGGGTCGGTGTCGCCCTGCTGCTCGGCGTAGGCGGAGGGAAGTGGCGCCAGGGTGGCGGCGAGGGACTGATGGTCGTCGAGGCTGAGGCGGCGCCAGGTCTCTTGGCGACTGAAACGCTCCACCAGCTGCAGATGGGGGCGCACCAGGAAATTGTCGACCGGGCAGGCGGCCACATGGCAGCGCAGCAACTCGGCGAGAGTGTGTCGGTGCAGCCCTAGAGCGGTCTCGAGATCGCCACGGTGGCCTTCTGGCGTGGGAATGGCCATGCCGGTCCCCGACGGCAGCGCCTGCTGATCAATGGCGTCGATCAACGCCAGGCGGCTGCGGAAAAGACGGGTGCTGAGGGTTTCGGGGGCGGCGCTGGAATCGGCGCCGCCTTGACCGAGAAAGAATTCGAGGTTCTGGCAAAGATCGAAAATCCAGAAGCACTCCTTATCGCGGCCGGGACCGAATAGGTCTTTGCAGGTGCGGGTGCCACGCCCCACCATCTGCCAGAACTTGGTGCGGGAGCGCACCGGCTTGAAGAACATCAGATTGACGATCTCAGGGATGTCGATGCCGGTATCGAGCATGTCTACCGAAATGGCGATGCGCAGATCGCTGTCTGGATTGGCAAACTCATCAATAAGTGACTGGGCATATTTCACCTTGTTATGGATCACCCGGGCGGCCTTGCCGGCGAGGTGGGGGTAGTTGTAATCAAAACGCTCGCGGATGAACTCGGCGTGCTCTTGTTTGCGCGCGAAGATCACCGTCTTACCGAGCCGATCGCCGCCAGCTTCTAGACAACCCTTGGTCATCAGCACTTCCAAGCCCTTGTCGACGGTGTCGGTGTTGAACAGCCAGGCGTTGATCGCACCGGAGTCCACCCGGCCGGATCGGAGCACATCCTCCTCCCAGTCGAGCAGCTCCCACTGGGCTTTCTCGTCGTTACTGAGGTCGTTGTAGCTGATGCCATCTCGCGGGAAACGCAACGGCACGGAGATGGGCCGGAAGGGCACGAGAAAGCCATCATTAACGGCTTGATCGAGGCCGTACTCATCGGTGGGCAGACCGATCTCCCGATCGAAGAGATCGTAGGTGTTGCGGTCTATCTCCTCGCGCGGAGTGGCGGTGAGACCGGTAAGCAGCGAATCAAAGTATGCGAAGATCGCGCCATATTTCTGATAAACACTGCGGTGCGCCTCGTCAATGATCACCAGATCGAAGTGCCCCACTCCGAAACGCTTCACACCGCGAGAAGCCTCCGCATCGATGAGGTTCATCATCGTGGGGTAGGTGGAGAGAAACACCCGCCCCTCACCGCCGCGATTAGTTACCAGATTCACCGGTGTGCAATCGGGCAAGAAGCGGCGAAAGGCGCGTTCGGCCTGCAGCACCAAGGAGGTGCGATCGGCGAGGAACAGCACCCGCTTCACCCAGTTGCAGCGGCTGAGCAGCTCGGTGAGGGAGATGGCTGTGCGGGTTTTGCCGGTGCCGGTGGCCTGCACCAGCAACGCTTTCAGGCGACCATGTTCCAGGGATTCACAAATCGCCCGAATCGCCCGCTGCTGGTAGTAACGCCCGGCGATGCTGTTCGAAAGGGTGGCCTTAGCTAGCGGCTGGCGGATCTCCCGGCGCCGGATCAGGGTTTCGAGCTCGTCCTTTTTGTAAAAGCCCTGTACATCCCGCGGTGGGTGGCGCAGGTCATCCCAGAGACGGTGGCGGTAGCCATTGGAAAGGAAGATCAGCGGCCGTTGGCCGTAGCGCTGCTCCAGGCAGTTGGCATAGAGCTCGCCCTGGCGCTGGCCCTCCATCAAATCGCGGCGGCTGCGCTTGGCTTCCACCAGGGCCAGGGGTTTGCCGTCATCCCCCCAGAGCACGTAATCCACGAAGCCTGTACCAGTGGCATTGGGCATGCCCTGAACCTCGTGCTCGTGGGTGCAGCTCCGGCCGTGATTCCAGCCGGCCTCTTCGAGGTAGTGATCGATGTAGCCGCGGCGGGTTTCGAACTCGCTGAGGTCGGCTTCGGGCTGGGCGGCGGCTTCATTGGCCTTACGCAGGGCGGTGATCTCCTGGCGCAGGCGATCCAGTTCCTCCTGTGTGGCAAGGGAGGCTTGGCGTTGATCGCGCAGCTGGCCGTCGCGCTCCGCCAGCTGCTCGGCCAGGGCCTCCAGCTGCTCGCGGCTCTGGGCCTGCTGAACTGTGGCGGCATCACGGCTGGGCAGGAGATCAGCGTTGAAGCTGCAGCCCTTCACGCGTTGCGGATCGCTTCCATAGCTGAGGGCAAACCAGCGCAATACCTGAAACAGCTCGCGGGCGGCGGTCATCGCGTCTCCGACTCGGATGGGATCGGTGCGATGCACGGCCTTATTGCCGAGATCCTTGAGCAATCGGAAGCGGCGCATCTGCTCGCCGGCCAGGTCGCAGAAAACTCGGGCGTACATCAGCTCCGCCAGGGTCTGGGCGGCGACTGGCCTCTCCAACTGGAAATCGTTCTCGTAGACCCACTCCACCAGCAGCTCGATCGTGCGGCGGGCGTAGAAGCAGGCGGTGCGAGGGTCGCTGAGGGCGAACTGCTCCACTTTGAGCGCCTCTTCGTGGAGCTCAGGCCACTGTCTAGCGATCAGGCTGTACTGGGAGCTCATGGAATGGGGGGCAGCAGCGCAAAAGCCAACGGAATGCAATCAGGATGCATCACGTTCAGGCTAGATGCTGCAACGCGCAATCAGGACGCTGCGGTGAGCCCACTCATCTGGCGCATCAATAGTGGTAACGACCCTGCAGAAACTCAACGCGCTCAGCTTTCACGAGATACACGCAGCGGTGCTCCTGGGTGATCCGGCGCGACCAGACCCCTGAGCCGAGGTTTTTAAGCGGTTCCGGTTTGCCGATGCCGCTGAAGGGATCGCGCAGCACGGCCTTCATCAGGTCAAGAAGCCGGCGGGCTACGCGCCGATCAGTTTCGATCCAGTGCTGCAGGTCCTCCAGAAACTCCGGATGGCACACCGCTTCTCGCTGAGTGCTCATGTTTCCAGCTGGGCCTCAAGATCCTCCAGGCGAAAGGCGGGAAGGCTGTCGCCCCGGGCGCGCTCCAGGGCTGAGAGGAGCCGGGCTGCGTTACGGGGCGAGCGCAGCAGGTGGGCCGTTTCCAGCAGACCTTCCAGCTCGTCGGCTGCCACCAAGGCAACATCACCCCCCTGGCGGCGCCGCACCATCACCACCTCCCGGTCTTCCACCACCCGGTCCATCAAAGCTTTGAGCTGGTCGCGAGCGGCGGTGTAGGTGGTTTCGATGGTCATGGAGCTGTACAGGAAGTCTGTCCAGGCTAACGCCACCATCGGGGCATTCCGGTCAAGGGGCCTCGGAAGCGTCATCCAGCTGCCGCTCCAGTGACTGGCGGATCATGATTAATGAACCGGCCGGGCTCGTTAAATTGGGCCAATGCCTGGCTCATCACTCATCCCTGCTGCGGGGGTCGCCCCTGCCGCCCATCGCTCGGATGTGTTGGATCGGCTCACCACCGATGCCAGCACCTTGAGGGGGATGGGGCTCGCACGCTGCGCCGTCTTCGGCTCGTTTGCACGTGATCAGGCGATCCATCCTGAGAGTGATGTTGATCTTCTGGTGAGCTTCCAGCCTGGCCGCAAAGATTTTGATGCCTACCTGGAACTCGTGGACCACCTGGAAACGATCCTGGCCAGGCGCGTTGATCTGGTGACCACGGAGGGCTTGAGCAGACATCTGGCAACTTCGGTTCTGGCGGAGGCACTGGATGTCGCCCTCGGCGCGTGAACTGCTGAATTGAGCTGGGGGTCAGGCTCCTGGGCCTCGGGCAGGAAGGCAGAACCAGCCTCGATGACCTGGTGATTGTCCTTGCCCTACACCGTTCGGATCACTGGTCGATTGGGCTGCTGGATCGAGCCAGGCAAGCCCTGGACGTACCGGCGACACCCATGCCGATGGGCAGCCTCACAGGCCAGCTCCCCAAACCGCCATCCCCACTACGATGAATTGGTGTATTCAGGTGACTGCATGGCCACCACAGTGCGGCTGGAGGCTGCAACCGAGCAGCGGCTCGATCAGCTTGCGCAACTGACCGGACGTACCAAGGCCTTCCACCTACGGCAGCTGATCGAAGCCGGGCTGGACGACCTTGAGGATGCCTACCTGGGGGCTGCGGTGGCGGAACGCATCCGTCTGGGCCAGGAGCGCACCTGCAGCCTTGACGACGTGGTTAGTGAGCTTGGCCTGAACCCTTCCAATCTCTGAGACTTCGGCAGGAACGGATTAGGCTTTTTTGTAATCAGTGGAACCACAATGTCAGAATCTTGTCTGATGCTGCATGTGGAGCGTCTGCCGGAGGGTGGCTATATGGCCACATCGGAGGCCATCCAGGGCCTGGTCGCCCAAGGCCGTACCGTTGCGGAAACCCTGAAAATCGCCCGTGATCTTGCCAGAAGGTTGCTGGAATCTCAACAACTCAGAAGATAATCCATTGTAGCCAAGCGAAGTGAACACGTTCAACCAAGCGCCTCGACAACCAGCTCCAATGTTTGGTGCGTGTGCTCGGCCACATCTTTGAGGATTTGCCTGAGCGTACCAACCCGCAGTGACTTGTGGGACGGAATGGTGAGGTGTTGTTCCTGGCCTCCATCAATCCGAGTGAGTCGCATGTGGCTGCCGCTCTGCCTGGTGATGCTGTAGCCAAACTGTCCAAGCTGCTTTGCGAAATAGTTCCGTTGAGATCCCTGGGGATTCTCAAAGTGTCAACAATTCTTGCCGTACATGATGCAGGCGAATCAGCGGCGGAGCCTGCCCCTCATCGAAGTGGCAGTGCACCGCGTCGCGAATCTCCTGGTGGAGCTCGTTGAGACTATCAGCCTCAGTATGAATCGCCTGACCCACGGCGTTGGCGCGATAGGAGCCATCCTCCGCTTCCTCCACAACGAACAGAATCTCGTTCATGGCGCTGGCCACACTTATCCATTCTGGCAGCGATCGCAAGGGTTGGCACGTCTCCCTTCGATCACCAGCTTGGGCGCCTGCACCGCGTGGTTGCCAAGGCCCTGATCGGAGTACACCACCGAGCCGATGAAATGCACGCCGATCGCCTCGCTGGCACCGGCGCGAAGGATGTCAGCCCAGAGCTGCTGGCATTCCTTCAGCGTCCACGAATAAGTGCGCTGATAGATCGGAATGATGAACTGGGAGACGGCGCTCAGGATTTGGAGGAGTTTGGCTCTTGTGACTTTCATGCAATTCTTCCCGCCAGCAAATTGCAAGACAAACTCAGACTAAGCGATGATGCAGATGCCGTCATCGCTTGAGCCCCTCTACCTACTGATTTGACAATTTCCCTGCGCTTCAGCCAATCCAGCTGCTGTGATATTGGAGGCACATTTACAGGCATTTCCTTGATAATTGCCATGTTTAGTCCTTCCATGATCGCCCCCTTAGTCCGCTGAGCCAAATACCGCGAGGCGGAGGGATGGAAGAGCATATAGCTGTGAAGGAATTCAGGCAGAACGACTCTGCGATCAACTGAGACTGCGCATAAATGCTTGGTGTTTATTGCCAGAGGAATGTCATCGGGGACTACTACAGCTCGGCCACATGTTCCCATAATAGTAATGAGCAGATCGCCTGGGGACACGGTATAACGCTTGAGCTGAGCATATTTCTTATTGGAGATAAATCGCTTCCTGCCCCACTCAAAGCAGTTATTGACGGCATTATCAATGCCAAGTACGGCTATTCCAGAATCCGTGAACTCGCTATGGAGAAGCTGACTGCCAAAAGGGCCCGTCCTAATCGCATTTGGCCTTGAATCTGCTAATTCCTTAAGAAGGCGGCCATCACCCTCCTGCTGATCTGCGAAGAAATGCAAAAATAGACTCTTCTCTGCTGCCTGAGATAGCTCGCGCGCTGCGCCGCACAGCTCGTCTATTCGCGCAACTTTATCCAAAATCGCCGCGATGCGCCGCTGCTCCTCCAGTGGGGGGAGGGGGATTTCCAAGGCCTCAAGAAACGAAGCAGGGACCCTCCGCTGACCGGCGCTTCCTGTCATGCGCCTCTCTCCGGTCTTTAAGATTCTTGCCTGCCGAAGGAAATGAAGAAGATACCTTCTGTCAAGCCGTGCAGGGAGCGGGCGTATCACATGGAATTCAGTGGATCCATACCCAATATCCGTAGGGATTGAAGCCTCGCCAATCTTGCAGTTTTCAAAGCAAGGGGTGATTTTCGCCACCAAGATATCCTGTGCATGAAAGGGCGTATAGCCCTTGCAGACCTCCGCAAAAGGTCGAAGTGCGCTTTGGGTAATGCACCCTCTTTCTGCACTGAGATCAGTCATACCTGCAAAGCTGACCATCTCATCAAGTTGCGGAACACGACTTGGCCTTGGATTGATCTTAGCAACGTCTCCGATCTTTATTTTTGGAATTGTCATCGCAGCATCCCCTCCAGCTCCTCAATCCCTCGCAGGATCCCCTGCTCGATCGCCCGCAGTTCCGCCAGAATCTCCAGCGGTGGGCGGTGCTTGATCTTGGAATGGGAAATCGGGATCCAAAGCATGGCGAAGGAAAGAGTGACGTTACTCATAAGCCTCGAAAGGAACTGCCGATGTACTTCCTCGGGCTTCTGATCCCCTGGCAATTCCACAGACAGATCTGAATCTGCTGGCGTGGAAACAGGTGGCCATCAGGCAAAACAGGTTCATCGAGGCAGAAGGCCATCCGGATTCCGGCATAGGATTGCTCCAGGTCTGGTCGTAGGCGGTTGATCAGCTCGCCGTCCAGGCCGAAGTATTCCTGGCTTCTGTCATTGGGTCTACAGCTGCCAGATTGGAGTATGGCAGCTTGCTCCTCGGCGAGTTTCCAGAACGCCTGACTGCGTTGGTCGTCAATCAACAGGTCGATCAGCAGCTCTGTTTCCAGCTGGCACTCCAGAATCATCTCTCGGACGTTGCGGATAGCCCATTTTTCGGCGCGGCGGTGATCGCTCTCCCAGAAATAAACGCCTCTTCCTAACCAGTTGTTCGTGCTCTGGCTTTCTGATATGCCCTCAACACCATCAAGGAATCGCTGGATCTCAGAGGCATAGCCAGCATTATAGGCGCGAACCAAGCTCATGCGTTCACAACATCCCTGGCGCGCACATAGCCGAGATAGTTCAAGAGAGTCTTGCGTATCTCGTCGCGCTCATCAATCATCTTCACCAGCAGCTCACGCTCGGCTGGAGCTGGCAGCTGTGGATCTGCCAGCTCGATGCTCTTGTGCCACCACTGCTGATAGGAGTCCAGGAAGCGGTGCAATAAATCATGGGCGATGTGGTCGGATCTGTTGATGGCCGTATCAAGTTCAGAATCGCTTAATGCCGATCCATCGGAAATGCCGAGCGCCAGTGCGGCTTGCAGACGGGCTTCCCTGCGAACGCTCTGGTAATCCTGCTCAGTCATGCTCAGATACATCTTCATGGCCAACTTGGTGGGATCATTTTAGCGCTAATCGGCACTGCTGGCCGAGGGGCGGAAGCCACTGAAACTTCTGCAGCGGCTGCAAAATTGAAAAGAGCCGACCGGCGGCCACCAGCACAGCCAGCCCCGGCTAAAGTGACATGTAACCGTTGCAGGAGCTGCCATGGCACCGGAAGCCGCCCCGGAGCTGAGTCTCTCAGAGCTCTCTGCCCAGGAGGCGCGCCGGGCCGCCAACCGGCGCAAGGTGCGGGAGCACCGCCAGCGGTTGCGGGCCCAGGGGATGCGGCCGATCCAGATCTGGGTGCCGGATGTGCATGCTCCCGAGTTCGTCGCCGAGGCGCGACGGCAGTCGCTGTTGGTGGCCCAGAGCCCCGAAGAGGCAGAAATCCAGGCCTTCATCGATTCGGTGTATGAGTGGCCAGACGATGAGTACAGCCAATGAAGCGTGGTGAGATCTGGACTATGGCTGGTGGACCCGGCTATGCCAGCAAGCCTCGACGGGCTGTGATCATTCAGGATGACTGCTTTACCGAAACTCTCTCGATCTCCGTTTGTCCGCTGACCAGCGAGCCGATTGAAGCCCCGATCCTTCGTATCCAGGTGGAACCAACGCCCGAGAACGGCCTGAGAGCCACGAGCCGTCTGATGGTCGACAAAGTCACCACCGTGCCCAAGAGCCGCCTGGGCGAGTGCATCGGCCGCCTGGCCGATCACGATGTGCTGCGGCTCAACCGCTCGCTGCTGGTGTTTCTGGGCCTGGCCCGCTGATCGCGCTGGCGTACCGCTCATCGCAACATCCCCTCCAGCTCCTCAATCCCCCGCAGGATCTCCTGCTCGATCGCTCGCAGTTCGGTCAGGATCTCCAGCGGTGGGCGGTGCTCCACCTCGTCGAGGCAGAATGTTTGACGACGGCTGATGATCATGGGTTTTGCTCCTCTGATGGCGTGGTGATCAGTCGATACTTCTGTAGACGGCTGTTCGGTTTCTCTGGAATCGTGAGGGCAATCCGCCCGTCCGCCAGTAGGCCACGGATCGTGCGGTTGAGGCTGGCCGAAATCGAACGATGGCCAAGTGCTTCAGCAATGGCGACCTTGCCCAGCGGGCCCTGCTCCAGGGCCAGGAGAACACCACGCGCAAGCTCTGACTCTGGCCTCGACTCTGGCCCTGACTCTGGCCTCGACTCTGGCTTTGACTCTGCCCTGAGCGGGAAGGTCACCACGAAGCAGCCGCCGCTCACCCGATAGCTGGGTTCGCTGCAGCCGGCCCGCTCGCATTCCTCCACGATCACCTGGGTGCCACGGCCCCAGCGCTCGATCAGGCCCCGGCGGAAGAACACCTCAGCGATCAGCAGGTTGCGCGGCCGGGAGGCGTGCTCCTGCTTGAGCGTCTCCGGCTCCAGGCCAAAGGGCAGGCCACCCTCGTTCCACAGCTCCAGCCGATCGTCGAAGATCGCCAAGCTGATCGCCGCCCCCTGCTGGCTGTAGTCGCGGTGGCAGAGGGCATTGACTAGCGCCTCCCGCAGTGCTGTCAGGGGAATCGCTAGCTGTTCCTGCCGCTCCAGGCGGTCGCTCGGGATCCGGGCCGGCGTGCTCAGATGCCGCTGACAAAACAAAATCGCTTCCTCCAGTAGCTGGAAGGCATGGCCGTTCAGTTGGCGCTGATCCAGAAACTCCCGCTTGTCGATGCCGCGGAAGCGGGCTAGCCGCAGCTGGCACTGGGGCAACACCGCCCTGCCGCTGCCAAACAGAACCTGGGCCGCCAGGGTGATCTGCCCATCCCGCAAAAGCTGCAGTCGTGCCAGGGCACCGGCCTGGTCGCTGAGGGCCGACTCTGGCAAACGGCCGGCCTGCACACCCACGCGCAGGGTGCGCAGGATTTCTTCCTGATCCAGATCTGCGGCTGTGATACCAACGGCCTTCTGGGTTTCCCAGCGCTGTATCGGGTGGCTTCGCTCCAGCAGCAGGCCCTCCAGGACAGGCTGGGGCATCCGGCCGGTGCTGCTGGCGATCCGCTGGAAGGCCCGGCCGTCATGGAAGAACGGCCGAAGACCCTGCCCAGGCGGCACGCGCACAGCAATTACCCGCTTCTCTGCTTCCCCAGGCAGCGAGACCTCTTCGATCGTGGCATGGGATGGGGGTTCAATCCGGCGCAACGAATCCGCCAGTTCGCGGCGACTGGCATCGCTGTATTGCTGCCCCACAATCCGACCGCTGTCGCTCACCCCGAACAGCACCGTGCCGCCCTGGCCATTGAGAAAGGCGCAAAGCGTGTCGCAGCCCTTGCGCAACAAACCGGTGGAGCGCTTGAACTCCAGCTGCTCCGATTCACCGGTGGCGATGAGGCTCTCCAGCTCGGCCAGGGTCATCGCAACATCCCCTCCAGCTCCTCAATCCCCCGCAGGATCTCCTGCTCAATTACCCGCAGTTCCGCCAAGATCTCCAGCGGTGGGCGGTGCTCCACCTCTTCATGCACCAGCTCCTTGTAGCGGTTGAGGCTGAGGTCGTAGCCCTCCGCCGCGATTTCTGCCTTGGGCACGCAGAAACTCTGGGCGGTGCGTTCACGCTCGCGCTCTGAATCCTGGCGTTGGCGCCAGCGGGCCAGGCAGTCGGGCAAGTTGTTCTTCTCCTGTTCTCCTTCCGCCAGGTCAACGTTGGGAGCAGGTCCGAGTTTCTCCAACGGCAACAGCGGATTGCGCCTGTCGTCGAGGCTCCAGCCATCGGCGGTCATGTCATAAAACCACACTTGGTCTGTGCCGCCACGGCCGGTTTTGGTGAAAAATAAGATTGCCGTGCTCACGCCGGCATAGGGGCGGAAAACCCCGCTCGGTAGCGACACCACGCCCTCCAGGAAGTGCTCTTCCACCAGGGTGCGGCGCAATTCTTTGTGGGCCTTGCTGGAGCCAAACAACACACCATCGGGCACGATCACGGCCGCTCGGCCGCCGGGTTTGAGCAGCTGCAAAAACAAGGCCATAAACAGCAGCTCGGTCTTCCTGGTGTTCACCACCCGCTGCAGCTTGGCGCTGATGCTCTCGGTGTCGAGCGATCCGGCGAAGGGCGGATTGGCCAGGATCAGGGTGTATTTATCTTCCTCGATGGCGCCATCTTCTGAAAGCGAATCGCGGTAGCTCACATCGGGGTTCTCCACCCCATGCAGCAGCATGTTCATCGCCCCGATGCGCAGCATCGTGTTGTCGAAATCAAAGCCATGGAATAGGCCATGGTTGAAGTGCTCGCGCAGCTCCGGATCGCTGAGCAGCTCGGGATGGTGCTCGCGCAGGTATTCGCCCACCGCCACCGGGAAGCCACAGGTGCCGCAGGCCGGATCCACCATCACATCGCGCGGGGTGGGCTCGGTCATCGCCACCATCAACTCGATGATGTGTCGCGGCGTGCGGAACTGGCCGTTGGTGCCGGCGGTAGCCAGCTTGCCGAGCATGTATTCGTAAATGTCTCCCTTGGTGTCGCGGTCTTCCATAGGCACCGCATCGAGCAGCTCCACCACCTTGGTGAGCAGGGCCGGAGTGGGGATCGTGAAGCGGGCACCTGTCATGTGGGTGGCGTAAGCAGATTCCTCACCACCCAGCTCCCGCAGGAAGGGGAACACCCGCTCGCCCACCACTCGATACATCGAAGCGGCTTCGCCCAGTTCCTTGAAGCGGCTCCAGCGCAGCTCACTCCAGGGGCGACCCTGCTCATCCGCGCCTTCCGGGAAGATGCGGCGGCGCATCGGTTGGCCAGAGCGCTGACTGCGGCGTTCCTCCAGGGTTTCCAGTTCATCCAGCCGCCGGATGAACAGCAAATAGGTGAGCTGCTCCAAAACCTCCAGCGGATTGGAGATGCCGCCGCTCCAGAAGGCATCCCAGATCCGGTCGATCTGGCTGCGCAGCTCGCCGGTGAGCACAGAGGCCGCCGTGGTGCCGGCGGCGATGGTGGAGCTGGGCGTGGCCGGTGTAGCGCCGTTGCCACTGCGGCGGGGGCGGCCATTGCCAGAGGGGGCGCTTGCCCTAGGTGGCGGACTCACTCCGGGGGCTTTCAGCCCTCCGCCCGGGCCCCTTGGCTTCTCAGCCGCCCCCATCGCCACCACTCGGTCCTTCACGTCCTTAAGCAGGGCATCGCTGAGCGGCTCCCCCGCCTCCTGCTCCAGGGCGACACGGATCTGGTCGTTCGTGATCCGGCTGCCGTCCTCCGGGATCAGAGCGATCAGGTCGTTGACGAGGTCGGCGAGGACGGGCATCGGAGCGAGCAGTGGAAAGGCTGGGGCTAAACAGCAGCAGAGCCAGGGGCTGGGGACAGGCGCTGAGCCTGGATGGCCTCACGATGCCTTGGCGGGGATGCCTTGGCGGGGATGCCTTGGCGGGCATGAAAAAGGTCAGTCGCCGCGCGAAAGACCACGACTGGGCCTGCTGGTGCCCATCGCCTGGCGTCACTTTGCCCCAATTTGCGTCGTTTTACAGCGGGACAGGTGACGGTATGCCTGATCAGCTCCGATCCCACCAATCTACCTGAATTACGCATTCTCGTAGAACAAAGGTGAGAAAAAGCCTACTCACCACCAGCAACCTGATGGTAGACAAATTCACCACAGCAGCCCTGCATGCTGGGACTCAACCGCTAATCGACTGTCTTCTCGACACCGATGCGATCACGATTGGAGATTACCTTGGGGGCAATAGATCAGAGGGGTGATTCAGGCCTGTTGGTAGGCGGATAGGAAGGAGTCTCGATTGATTTCGGCTTGCCGCAGGATCAGCCGCAAGGTGGAACCTTTGATCAATCGTTGATTGGGCAGGGTGAGAGGTGTGCGGCTGCCATCAGAGTTGCTGCGTGCCATGGCGATGTGATTGGCTTCCCGTACAACCACAAAACCGAGGCTGCCAAGGGCCTTGATCACCCGCTCCCGGGGAGCGTCAACGGGAAACTTAGGCATCAGGCTGGGACGACAGCTTCCGCCAAAAACACCTCTTGCACTGGGTCGGCCTGCTCCAGCACGCCTGGACCAAAGGTCTCAATATGGAATGCGATGGCAGACCGTAAATCGGTGACGGCTTCTTCATAAGTATCGCCTTGACCGACCACGATGCCCTCAATCCCGAGGGGATAGGCGACATAGCCATCCTGGTGGCGTTCAACAATGAGCTTGAGACGTTGCATCGGAGAATTCATGGGGAGATCAGCAGGGATGGGCTTACAGTATGGGTAGCTGCTGGGGACCAGCTGCTGCTCCGGCCAGGCGATCACCAGGCCGTTGCCGGGTGACCCCGGGAAACTTCTCCCCAATGCTCCCACAGATCCGTACACAACACTCACGGATCATACGAGTCATGTTATCCCAACATTAACGCCAAAAGCGATGCCAATGGCTCCACTTTTTGATGGCAGCGGGTTGTTCTCTGAACCCATCAGCAAAGTTGTCCGCTCGGGGTGCTTGAACTGAGCACCTTTTTAAAGCTTACATCAATTTGAGCTTTAGGGGGCCCGTGGTCTTGGAATGAGTGTCATTTGATTGTGGTCTCTAGCGGAGGTTGAGGCGGCTTTAGATTGCATGCGCCGAGGATGGTTGACTTCTACGACTTCAGGCTGTTTCCAGTCACAAGGGCCCTTGGTCCAGCGCTGGGGATTTAGCAGAACAGCCTGCTCATAGGTCTGCTGCCGGATTGCACAGATCGCATCCGCCTGGCCGTAATGCCGCTGATTTGGCGTCACGTATTTGATGCCACTGTGGCGATGCTCAGTGTTGTACCACTCCGCAAAGCCTTCCACCCAGTCACGTACCGAAAGCAAGTCTCGAAACCGTCTTAGTGGATAACTTTGATGGTATTAACCGCTCCGCGGGACTGCGTCTACACTGTGTGAAACAACGATTCGGCAAACGCGTTATCGTTGCTCACCCGTGGCCTGTAAGTTGGCCGCTTTCCCACTCATGCACATCCGTCCCAAGAATGCGACGACTCCATACATCCATCACCATGTAAAGATAGTAAAATTGCCCCTATACTGGCCCAGGTAAAAGGGTGATATCCCAGGCCAGCACTTGATGGATGCTTCTTGCCTCCAGCACTGGAACGGGCCTGGGCTCGCGTGGCTGACGGGTCCTGCCACGGTGCATCAGTAGCCCTTTCTCGCGCATAATGCGATAAAAGTAGACTCTGAGCCCACGTAAACTCGCTCCTCAGCCAGGATGGCCACGATCTGGGCCGGAGCGAGGTCGGCAAAGCGTGGATCATTGACCGTATCTAGCACCCGCCGCCGCTCTTCCGCAGTAAATCTATGTCCTAAATGGCGGGGAGAACCCTT
>CANHSW010000013.1 GCA_947463165.1 Cyanobacteriota bacterium | reverse complement strand
ACCGAACACCTTTTTTACACCCTGGGCAAGCTCGCCCCGGCCGCCTCCCGCCACGACCTCTACATGGCGCTGAGCTACGCGGTGCGGGATCGGTTGATGACCCGCTACCTGGCCGGCATAGAGGCCCTGGCGGCCACCCCCACCCGGGTGGTCGCCTACATGTCGGCGGAATTCCTGATCGGTCCCCAGCTGGGCAACAACCTGTTGATGCTGGGTATGCAGGAGGCGGCCAGCGAGGCCCTGCGCCGCTTTGGCATCGCCAATCTCGACGAGATCCTGGAGGTGGAGGAGGAGCCAGGCCTGGGAAATGGTGGCCTGGGGCGTCTGGCGGCCTGTTTTCTCGAATCGCTGGCCTCGCTGGAAATTCCAGCCACCGGCTATGGCATCCGCTACGAGTTCGGCATCTTTGATCAACTGATCCGCGACGGTTGGCAGGTGGAGATCACCGATAAGTGGCTAAAGAGTGGCTGGCCCTGGGAGATCCCCCATCCCGACCAGGCCTGCTTCGTGGGCTTCGGGGGGCGCACCGAGAGCTACCGCGACGAGCATGGCAACTATCGGGTGCGCTGGATTCCAGCCGAGCATGCCATCGGCATTCCCCACGATGTGCCGGTGCTGGGCTACCGGGTGAACACCTGCGACCGGCTGCGGTTATGGCGGGCTGACGCCACCGAAAGCTTTGATTTTTATGCATTCAATATCGGCGATTACTACGGCGCCGTGGAGGAGAAGGTGGGCTCCGAAACCCTCTCCAAGGTGCTCTATCCCAATGACGGCACCGACGAGGGCCGCCGCCTGCGGCTCAAGCAGCAGCATTTCTTTGTGAGCTGCTCCCTGCAGGACATGATCCGCAGCCTGGATGCCCGCCGGATCCCGGTCCAGGAGTTTCCCGATCACTGGGCCGTGCAGCTCAACGACACCCATCCAGCGATCGCGGTGGCCGAGCTGATGCGGCTGCTGCTCGACGATAAACATCTCGGCTGGGAGCAGGCCTGGGACATCACATCCCGATCCCTTTCTTATACCAATCACACCCTGATGCCCGAGGCCCTGGAGAAGTGGGGCCTGCAACTGTTCGGTTCATTGCTGCCACGCCATCTGGAATTGATTTATGAGATCAATCGCCGCTTCCTGCAGCAGGTGCGATTTAAATATCCCGGCAATGAGCAAATTCTGCGCCAGCTATCGATCATCGACGAAGACGGTGCCAAGGCCGTGCGCATGGCCCACCTGGCCACGGTGGCCAGCCACCATGTCAATGGTGTGGCGGCGCTGCACAGCGAACTGGTGCGCACCCAGCTACTCAAGGATTTTGCCAGCCTCTGGCCCGATAAATTCACCAATGTCACCAACGGCGTCACCCCCAGGCGCTGGGTGGCCCTGGCCAATCCTGAGCTGTCTAAGCTGCTCACCAATGCGATAGGTGATGGCTGGGTAAAAGATCTCGATAAACTGCGCGGACTGGAGGCTTTGGTCGACGACAACTCCTTCCTGGAGCAGTGGGAGGCCACCAAGTTGACGGTAAAGCGTAAGCTCAGCAATTACATCCATCGCCACAATGGCTTTTCGGTGGATCCCGCCTCCCTGTTTGACGTTCAGGTGAAGCGTATTCACGAGTACAAGCGCCAGCACCTCAATGCCCTGCAGGTGATCGCCCAGTATTTGCGCATCAAGCATGGCCTCGCCGAAGGCATGGCACCTCGCACGGTGATCTTTGGCGGCAAGGCAGCGCCTGGTTATTACATGGCCAAGTTGATCATTCGCTTTCTTAATGGCATTGCCGAAACGATCAATGCCGATCCAGATATGCAAGGGCGGTTGCGGGTGGTGTTCCTGGCCGACTACAACGTGAAGCTGGGCGAGCGGGTCTATCCCGCCTCCGACCTCTCCGAGCAAATTTCCACCGCAGGTCTGGAAGCATCGGGGACTGGTAATATGAAATTTGCCATGAATGGCGCCCTGACCATCGGCACCCTAGACGGCGCCAATGTGGAAATTCGCGAGCAAGTTGGCGAGGAGAACTTCTTCCTCTTCGGTAAAACCACCAAGGAGATAGAAGCGCTACGCCATAACTACAGGCCCTGGGAGTTGATTCCCAATCACTCGGATCTGGGCGAGGTGCTGAAGCTGATCGAGCAGGGGCATTTCAGTAACGGTGATGGCGACCTGTTCAAACCCCTGTTGCAAAATCTCACCGGCCACGATCCTTTCTTTGTCTTGGCCGATTTTGGCGACTACATGCGTGCCCAGGATGCGGTGAATCGCGCCTGGTCCGACCGCAACCGCTGGAATCGGATGAGCCTGTTGAATACGGCACGGACGGGTTATTTTTCCTCAGATCGCTCGATCCGGGAATACGCCCAGCGAATTTGGCAAGCCGATGAATTTCCGGTCACGATCACCTGCGAGATCGATTAAGGGCCTCTAATCGGGGTTGCCGCAACCTTGCGATAACCCCGATTTCATGGCACCAGTACATAGCAACAATGCATAAAACCAGTTCATAGTGCCAGCAGAATTTCTACCGGCACTTGATCGCCGCTTGCCCAGGGATTACGGCTGGGCCTTTGTTTAGCTGCGATCGGGGAGGTCGGGGGTTTGATGGAGCAGGCGGTTGAGCCGCAGGCGATCGGCGTTGAGTGGATCGGGGGCTAGCTCGCCAGCCAGTTCCCGAAAGGTTTTTTCCACTTCGTCTGGCACTCGCACATCAAAGATGCGCTCCATCAGCACCTCAATTGAGAAGAGGTGGGCATTGATGTTCTCCAGATCCAGCATCGCCTGCTGGATCGCATCCCCCTCACCGGAGGCATTGGCACTGCCACTGGCAGCGGCGCCAGGGGTGGCAGGGGCAGAGACGCTAGGGGCAGCCGTGGGTTCAGCTGGCTGCTCCCCATCGCCGTGTTGCTTCTGCAGCTCTTCCAGTACCCGGCCAGCCAGGGTGCGGAAGGACTGCAGCGCAGCCCAACTGAGCTCCTGCTGCTGGCGCAGGGTGGGATGCTCTCGGATCAATCGATCGTGTTCCCGATAAAACCGCTGGCAATCAGGGCACTGGCAGGGCTCTTCTGGCACCGCACTCCCTTGTGCTGACAATCTCCATCATGGCATCAGGCGGCCAGTGAATCGCCATCCTCCCCCTCCTCATGGGCAGCAGGCAGGGGAATCTCGATAGAGGACACCAGGTTGATCACGTCGCGCAGCCTCATCGCATCGGCAAACCAGCCCATCGCCTGCTCCACATCGCCGTGGCGCTCGGCCTCACAGGCCTGGGCCTCGTGGGCCTCGGCCAACACGGCCAGCCAGCACAGACAGCGGGCCTGCACCACGGAGAGGTCGAGCTCGTCAGGTTGGCTGTCAACCAGTCGCTCACTCTCTTGTTGCACCAACAAGCGCAGACGCAGGTCGTGCAGCGAGGTCATCGCGGGGAGCCGACTGGCCCAAGGCTAGCGGCCCCAGACCAACTGGGAGATGCGGGCATCAGCGGCGACCGAGCAGTTCCTCCCAGCTGGGGGCGGCTGGCGGCTGCAGCCTGCAGCCGCCCTCCCGGCGCTGACCTAGGGGTGAGCTGGAGCCCCCAGCATTGCCAGCATGGCTGGCCAATGGCAGGCCACTGGCTGGGCGACTGACCGGCCGATGGACCGGGCGACTGGCCGTTATCCCAGCGGCTGCCTGGCCCTGGAGTAATGCCTGCAAGGGGCGCTGGACAGCAGGGGGCAGGCCAGTTTGGCCCTGGGCAAAAATTGACAAAATTGAATTAGCCATCACAAAAACAGAACGAAAACGGATATCGATCGCGCACCGGGCGGCTGCCGTTCCCTCGCAGGACTCGCACGGGCAGTCGGGGTGGACCTGGTGGACCGCCTCCAAGAAGCGCAGGAGGGGGCTCGGTGCTGGTTCCGGCAAATCGACACACCACGGGAGCGGGTGCATCGAGATTGCGGGCACGCCAAGTTCTTGGTGCCCGCCGGCTTCTACCGGAATTCTCACCCTAGACCACAGCCACCGGCCTGGCGGGGGCAGCGGCCAAAAGTTGATGCAAATCAGCTGCAGCTAGCGGATTTATTGATCTAGGCAGACTTTGGATAATCGCCATTGCTGGGGATCTGCCCCCTGGGAGCTTTTGCGGCGTTAGGCATCGGTTGGCAGTGGCTCAGATTTATTGGATTTTCCCCCTCACTCTTTCCCTGATTCATCCGGTTAGAAAAGCCATGGAAAAAGGTAAGGGGGGGAAGGTTTTGCTAGGGCAAACAACAAGAGACCTGGGTTGGCCGGTAAACTGATGGGATAGACTTCCAGGCCAGGCCTGAATAAGCCAGTTCTCCGCAATGACGCCAGCCATTCACGTAACTTTTAGAAGCAGGTTTGGCCTCTGCAACCGACTGCGCGGCTTGGCTGGATACTACGCACTATCCAAGTCATTAAACTGGGAATTGTTTTATACATGGGAGGCCGATCCGAGTTGTCCCGGGCTAATTGATGAGGTATTCCTGCCGATTCCCGGCGCCCTGTTCGTAGCCCAGCTGCCTAAGCCAAGCGATCAAACCCTCAGCATCGTCACCTCCGCTTCTGACCAGCGACCCACCCATTGCGGCTCGCCGCCGGAGCTCACCTTTCAGGCCCATGGCCAGGGGCGGGTGGACAAGGCCACCTTTGACGGCTTTGTAGCTGAGTTTTATCAATTGCTCACCCCCATCAATGCCGTAGTGCGGCGAGTGGAAGCACTGATGGGGCAATCTGAAGCCCCTGGGTTTCCCAGCCTGGGAAGCCATATTCGTCGCACTGACATGGTTGACCTGCGGGCCAGAAAAGGATTTCCACCGCTGCAAAATGGTATCCCCAGCTACGCCGCCAGCTTCCTCAATCAATATCCCGATGGTAGAGTATTTTTGGCTTGCGACAATCCAGCCTCGTTGGAGCAAGCCAAGGCTATCCTGGGCCCCCGGGCCCTAAGTCTCGATCACCACTGGATCGAAGCCAACCGGGCCGCCAGCGAAGACACTACCAAGCAGGCCAGGCTCACGGGCCTTTTTGATGCCGTTTGTGATCTTTATATGTTGTCAAAATGCGATTCCATCATTGGTACAGTTGGCTCTTCCTTCAGCACTTTTGCTGGCCAATGGGGACGCAAGCCTACCCTGTATCTCTAAGGCTTATGGGCCTCCTGAATAGGGATTGCCAAGGGCTCGCCGGGCGCCAGGCATTGCGAATTGTTATCAGAAAGGAATCGATAATTTCGACGCATTTTCACTTATGGAGCCAAAATATGTTCGTTATAAAGCAGATTGGTCAGGGCCGTTTCCCCGGGTAAACCGCAAATCAAAAGATATGCAAATGTGATCGCAATCGACCAGCTGGCCCTGGTCATGTCCTTGGATTTGGCACTGAATTTGGAGCTGAATTTGGCCCTGTCGCCAGCGAGCCAGTCCGACTGGGCTGGGCCCTGAGCTCGGTCCGCTGCGGCGAGTTGGTGGCCTGATGCCCTGATCGTCTGATTGAACTGGGCCAGAGCGCTGCCGCTTGGGCCTGGCCCCTGGCGACTCTGACGGCTGCGGTGGCTCAGCCAGGGCCCTTGCTCCCCTGAAAACCCTTGCGATAAATGGGGTTTTGGAGGACGGGGCTGGCGGGACTCGAACCCACGACCTACGGTTTAGGAAACCGTCGCTCTATCCGGCTGAGCTACAGCCCCCGAGCGGGCCAGCCCTGGGGACGGTCCGCATGGGCATTATGGGGTTTGAAAGCAGGCGAGGTGGTCGCGATCGGGGTCGTTGCGGTCTTCAAGGCGGCAGCGGCGCCCGGTTGAGGAAAGTCCGGGCTCCCCAATGGCCAGGCTTGCTGGGTAACGCCCAGTGCGGGTGACCGTGAGGAGAGTGCCACAGAAACACACCGCCGATGGCCCGGGGCAACCCGTGCACAGGTAAGGGTGCAAAGGTGCGGTAAGAGCGCACCAGCAGCATCGAGAGGTGCTGGCTCGGTAAACCCCGGCTAGGAGCAAGGCCCAGGGACCAAGGTTGGCCATAACACCGGTCCCGACAAAAGCGCGCCGCTCGAGGCCGCCGGCAACGGCGGTCCCAGACAGATGACTGCCCCCTCCACCAGCGCTTCGGTGCCAGTTGAGGAGAACAGAACCCGGCTTACGTCCTGCTTTCACCCCCAATAGCCCCAAGCTGAGTGAAGCCATGAAGCCCGATCGCCAGCGGGCGCTGATCGCCTTCCTGGCCGGCCTTGGCCTGGAGGCCTCCGGCCGCGATCTCAGCGCCGTGGATGAGGCCCTCAGCCACACCTCCGCCGGCCTGGCCTACAACCATGAACGGCTGGAGTTCCTGGGCGATGCGGTGCTGCGCCTGGCGGCATCCGCCTACCTGCGCCGGGATCATGCCGGCCTGAGCGTCGGCCAGGCCTCGGCCCTGCGGGCCCAGTTGGTGAGTGATCGCTGGCTGGCCGAACTGGCGGAGCGCTGCGGCCTGGCCCCGCTGCTGCGCATCGGCCCGGTGGCCGCCGGCGATCGGGCCGGCCGCGCCACCCTGCTGGCCGAGTGCTGCGAAGCCCTGATTGGCGCCATCTATGAAAGCTGGGGCGGCGCCGACGGCGGCCTGGGGGCTGTGCACATCTGGCTGGATCCCCATTGGCGCAGGGATGGAGCCGAACTGCTGGCCGACCCCCATCTGCACAATTGGAAATCGGCGCTGCAGGAGTGGAGCCAGGCTCGGGGTTTGGGGCTGCCCCACTACGGCTGCGAGCAGGTGAGCAAAGTGCATGCCGATCCGCGCCGCTTCCACTGCCAAGTGCAGGTGGATGGCCGGGACTGCGGCGCTGGCTGGGGGCCCTCCCGGCGCTCCGCCGAACAGGAGGCGGCCCGGATGGCCCTGGAGCAGCTGGCGCCTAGGCCTGCTCCAGGGCCTTGATCGGCATGGTGACCAGCTTGTCCCAATTGCCACCCTCAAACAGCACCGCCGCGCGGCTGCCCGAGAGGCGCTGCACGAAGCCCCTGTAGCCGTTGTAAATGGAGCGGACATCCCGCACCACCACGGTGGAGCCCGGCAGGATTGGCAGTTGAGCCATCGGGGTAGAGCTGGCTCAGCGGGCCAGGGTCAAGCGTTTGGCCATTATCGGGGGGAAGCTCGGGTAACTGACAGTGGCGGATCTGGGGGGCAAGGGAGCGACTGGCCCCGATCGCGGACCGCAACAGCCCGCCCGCCTGGAGCCCAATAGCCCCGGGCCAAAACAGCAGGGGCAAGCGGGCCTAGACACCGAGGGCTCCGAGAGCGAGCAACCAGAGCTGCTGGTGGTGGGCAAGCTGGTGGCCGCCCAGGGGCTGCAGGGCGAACTGCGGCTGCTGCCCCTCAGCGACTTTCCCCAGCGATTCACCAAGGCCGGTCGGCGCTGGTTACAGCGTCGGCAAGATCCGCCCCGCTGCGTGGAACTGCTCGGCGGACGCCAACTGCCGGGTAAGCAGCTCTACGTGGTGCGCTTGGCGGGGGTGGACAGCCGCGAGGCCGCCGAGGCCCTGGTGGGGGAGCAGCTGCTGGTGCTGGCCAGTGACAGGCCCAAGCTGGCCCGGGGCGAATTCCACCTGCTCGATTTGATCGGCCTGGAGGTGCGGCTGCTGGACCAGGGGCAGAGCATTGGCCGGGTGCTGGATCTGCTCCACGCTGGCAACGACCTGCTGGAGGTGGAACTCAACGCCGAGGCGGGCGGGCGGGTGATTTTGATCCCCTTTGTGAAGGCGATCGTGCCCGAGGTGCAGATTCAGGCGGGCTGGATAGGCATCACGCCGCCGCCAGGGCTGCTGGAGCTCTGAGCCCAGGCAGCCAGCCGCCAGCCGCCTCTGCCTGCAGTCTTCTGCCTCCAGGCCAGCCGGCCCCCAGGGCTGTCGGCTCACTCCACCGTGACGCTCTTGGCCAGATTGCGGGGCTGATCCACATCCAGGCCCCGGTGGGCGGCGATGTGATAGCTGAGCAGCTGCATCGGGATCACGGTGAGCAGCGGGCTGAGCAGCTCGTCCACCTCTGGCACCGGCAACAGCAGATCGAAGATCTCAGTGTCTTTTCCCCCAGGGGCAACGCCGATCAACTGGGCATCCCGCGCCTTGGCCTCCTGGGCATTGCTGAGCACCTTGTCAAACACTTTGCCCGGCATCGCAATCGACACCACTGGCACCCGGGCGTCGAGCAAGGCGATCGGCCCATGCTTCATCTCGCCAGCTGGATAGCCCTCGGCATGGATGTAGCTGATTTCCTTGAGTTTGAGGGCTCCCTCCAGGGCAATTGGATAGTTGATGCCACGGCCCAGAAAGATCACATCCTGGGTGCTCTCGAAGCGATGGGCCAACTCGGCACAGCGGCGGTCGTGCTCTTCCACCAGCTGCCGCAACTGCTGCGGCATTGCCCGCAGGCCCACCACCAGGGTCTTGAGCTGCTCGCGGTTGGGGCCCCGGCCCACCCGCCGCTCGGCAAAGGCCAGCGCCAGGCCGTAGAAGGCCAGCAATTGCCCCAGGAAGGTTTTGGTGGCGGCCACACCCACCTCAATGCCGGCGCCGATGTCGAGCAGGTGAGGCACCAGCCGCCCCAGGGAGCTCTCGGGCCGGTTGGTGATCCCCAGCAAGCGCGGCGCAAAGCTGGGATCGGCCACCAGGCTGCGCCGCTCCTGCTCCATCGCCAGGGCCGCCAAGGTGTCGGCGGTCTCGCCTGACTGGGTTACGCCGATGGTGAGCGTATGGGCGCTCAGCGGGGGTGGTGAATAGCGGAATTCACTGGCGTAGAACACATTGGCGGGGATGCCGGCGAGCTGCTCCAGCAGATAGGCCCCCACCTGGGCCGCATGGCGACTGGTGCCACAGGCCAGGATCTCGATGCGCTCCACGCCGGCATAGAAGTCCTCGTCAAAGGGCAGGGCCACCAGATGGCCGCCGGGGTCCTCGGGCAGATGCCGCGCCACCCACAGCGCCGCGGTTTCCGGCTGCTCATGGATCTCCTTGAGCATGAAGTGGCGGAAGCTGCGCTTGTCCACCACCTGCTCGGTGCCGCTCAGCAGGCTGGGGCTGCGCTGCCGCCGCCCGCCATCAGCTCCATAGAGCTCGATGCCCAGCGGGGTGAGCAGCGCCACCTCGCCGTCCTCCATCGGCAGGATCGTGCGGGTGAAACCCGCCAGGGCTGGCGTGTCGCTGGCGCAGAGGAATTCCCCCTCCCCCAGGCCGATCAACAGCGGCGCCGAGCGGCGGGCCACCACCAGGGCAGCGGGGGTTTGGGCCCAGACCACCGCCAGGGCGTAGCTGCCCTGCAGCAGCGGCAACACCTGCTGCAGGGCCTGCAGCAGCAGGGCGCCGCTGGCGGGTTCACCCTTGGCCTGTAGCTGCCGCAGTTGGCCAGCCAGCAGATGGGGGATCACCTCCGTATCGGTGTCGGAGCGAAACAGCACTCCAGATGCCTGCAGCTGCTCCCGCAGGCTGCGGTAATTCTCGATGATTCCGTTTTGAACCACCGCCAACTCGCCGCTGGCATCGAGATGCGGGTGGGCATTGCGCTCCTCCGGCTTGCCATGGGTGGCCCAGCGGGTGTGGCCGATGCCGCAAAGGCCCGGAGCTCCCTGGGCCTCAAAGCGGGCGGTGAGATTCACCAACTTGCCCTCCGCCCGCAGGCAGTGCAGCGCCGCCGCGCCCTGCTGGGGCTGGTGGACGGTGGCGATGCCAGCCGAGTCGTAGCCGCGGTATTCCAGCTGACGCAGGCCCTCCAACAACTGGGGAGCCGCCTCCCGCGAGCCGATCAGGGCAACGATCCCGCACATGGCGCTCTCATCACAAAAAAAGCCCGGCTGGGCCGGGCTTGAGCTTATTGGCAAGCTCTGATGCCGTCAGGCGACATCGGGCTGGCCTCGAATGGCTTGGGTCTTTGAAGACTCCCTGCTGGCCAGCCTCAGTAGGCCAGGCCCATGGAGCGACTGGTTTCGTCGCCCAGATACACGCGGATGGAAAGGAAATCGGTGGGGCAGGCGGTTTCACAGCGCTTGCAACCGACGCAGTCTTCCGTGCGGGGAGAAGAGGCGATCTGGCCGGCCTTGCAGCCATCCCAGGGCACCATTTCCAGAACGTCCAAGGGGCAGGCACGCACACACTGGGTGCAGCCGATGCAGGTGTCGTAGATCTTGACGGCGTGGGACATGTGCCTCGGGTGGCGTCAGCGGGGCGGTAGCCGCAAGGAAACGGCAAGGCGCCCAACGTACCCAAGGCAAACGGCGGCGGAGCGACCAGATCGCCTGGGCTTCACCCTTGTTCATAAGCGCCGTTCATCAGCAAGCGCCGTTCATCAGCGCACCAGCCGTCCCGGCAAGGGGCCGATGCCGCCTGGCCCCAGGCAGGCTTGAACTGCGGGGCCAGCTCCAGGCGGGCTCCAGGGCGACCCGTAGAGTGCGCCCACTGTCCCAGCAGCCATGTCCAACAACGAGATTCTCGACAAGGTGAGCTCGATCGTTGCCGAGCAGCTCAGCGTTGATATTGCTGAGGTGAAGTCTGAATCCAACTTCCAGGACGACCTCGGCGCTGACTCGCTCGACACCGTGGAACTGGTGATGGCCCTGGAAGAAGCCTTCGACATCGAAATCCCCGACGAAGACGCCGAGGGCATCACCACCGTTGGCGATGCGGTCTCTTACATCCAGGCCAAACAGGCCTGAACTCCATCCATGGTGCAGGGTCTCCATCGCGTCGTCGTCACCGGCCTCGGCGCGGTTACTCCCATTGGCAACGACGTATCCAGCTACTGGAGCGGGCTGAGCGGTGCGCGCAACGGCGTGGCCCCGATCACGCTGTTTGATGCTTCCCGCCACGCCTGCAGGTTCGCGGCAGAGGTGAAAAATTTTGATCCCAGCGGCTGGCTCGAGCCCAAGGAGACCAAGCGCTGGGATCGCTTTTGTCAATTTGGCGTCGTCGCCGCCAAGCAGGCCGTCATCCATGCGGGGCTCACCATCGATGCCTCCAACGAGCACCGGGTAGGGGTGGCGATCGGCTCTGGGGTGGGGGGCCTGCTGATGATGGAAACCCAGGCCCATGTGCTCAAGGATCGCGGTCCAGATCGGGTTAGTCCCTTCTGCGTGCCGATGATGATTCCCAACATGGCCACCGGTCTGGCGGCCATCGCCTTGGGGGCGAAGGGCCCGAGCACGGCGGTGGCCACGGCCTGCGCCGCCGGCTCCAATGCCATTGGCGATGCTTTCCGCCTGATTCAAATGGGCCTGGCTGACGCCATGGTCTGCGGTGGCGCTGAGTCGGCGATCACGCCGCTTGGCGTGGCTGGCTTCGCCAGTGCCAAGGCCCTGTCATTTCGCAATGGCGATCCCAGCAGCGCCAGTCGGCCCTTCGATGCGGAGCGTGATGGCTTCGTGATCGGCGAAGGCTCCGGAGTGCTGGTGCTGGAGAGCCTGGAATGCGCCCGCGCCCGCGGCGCCACGGTGCTGGCCGAAATCGTGGGCTACGGCATGAGTTGTGATGCCCACCACATCACCTCCCCCTCCCCCGGCGGCCTGGGCGGTGCGGCGGCGATGCGCTTGGCCCTCTCGGACGCCGGTCTGAATCCAGAGGCCGTGGATTACGTGAACGCCCACGGCACCAGCACGCCGGCGAATGATGCCAATGAAACCGCGGCGATCAAGAGCGCCCTGGGGGAGCACGCCTACCGCATCCCGGTGAGCTCCACCAAATCCATGACCGGCCATCTGCTGGGCGGCAGTGGTGGCATTGAAGCCGTTGCTGCTGTTCTAGCGATGGAGCACGGCCTCGTACCACCTACGATCAATTACCAAAATCCAGATCCAGCTTGTGATCTAGATGTGGTGCCCAACCAGGCCCGGGAACGGAAACTCAACGTAGTGCTCTCGAACTCGTTCGGGTTCGGCGGCCACAACGTCTGCCTGGCCTTCCGGCGCATGGTCTGACTCCGGCTTCAGCCCGGCCAGCTGCTTCGCCTAGGGCGATACCTCCGGCCTCCCCCTTCCTCACATCAGCTCCCCTCCGATGGTCGCCGCTCCCACCACCTCGATCGAAACGCTCTGCGTCAACAGCATTCGCTTTCTAGCGATTGACGCGATCAACAAATCCAATTCCGGTCACCCGGGCCTACCCATGGGGGCAGCCCCCATGGCCTACGCCCTGTGGGACAAGCTGCTGCGGCACAACCCCAAAAATCCCAAGTGGTTTAACCGTGATCGCTTTGTGCTTTCGGCGGGCCACGGCTGCATGCTGCTCTACGCGCTGCTGCATCTCAGCGGCTACGACTCGGTGGGCATCGAAGATATCAAAAGTTTCCGCCAGTGGGGTAGCCGCACCCCTGGCCACCCTGAAACCTTTGAAACCGCCGGCGTAGAGGTGACCACAGGTCCCCTGGGACAGGGCATCTCCAATGCTGTGGGTCTGGCAATTGCAGAAGCCCATCTGGCCGCCAAGTTCAACAAGGAAGGCTGCAATCTCGTTGATCACTACACCTACGTGATCATGGGTGACGGCTGTCATCAAGAGGGCATTTCCAGTGAAGCCGCCTCCCTGGCCGGTCACCTGGGCTTGGGCAAGCTGATCGCCCTCTACGACGACAACCACATCACCATCGACGGCAACACCTCGGTTTCCTTCACCGAGGACGTGCTGCAGCGCTATGAGGCCTATGGCTGGCACACCATTCACGTAGAAGACGGTAATACCGATATAGAAGCAATTGCCAAGGCAATTGAAGCGGCCAAGGCCGTCACCGACAAGCCGTCGATGATCAAGGTGACCACCACCATCGGCTACGGCTCGCCCAACAAGGCCAACACCGCTGGCGTGCACGGCGCGGCCCTCGGTGCCGATGAAGCCGAACTCACCCGCAAGAACCTCGACTGGAGCTACGGCCCCTTCGAGGTGCCCCAGGAGGCCCTGGACCACTGGCGCCAAGCGATCAGCCGTGGCGAAGCCCACGAGGCCGCCTGGAACGTCACCCTGGACAACTACCGCAGCCTCTATCCAGCTGACGCCGCCCTATTTGAGCGCATGCTGCGCGGCGAACTGCCCCAGGATTGGGATGCCAAGCTGCCTAGCTTCAGCCCAGAAGACAAGGGCCTGGCCACTCGCCAGCACTCCTACAACGCACTGAATGCCTTTGGCCCCAACCTGCCGGAACTGATCGGCGGCTCCGCCGACCTCACCCACTCAAATCTCACTGACATCAAGGGAGAAGCCAGCTTCCAGAAAGGGGCCGAGGCCAACCGCTATCTGCACTTCGGGGTGCGCGAGCACGCCATGGCAGCCATTCTCAATGGTATTGCCTATCACGGCAGCGGCCTGATTCCCTACGGCGGCACCTTCCTGGTGTTCGCCGGCTACATGATCGGCGCCATCCGCCTTTCGGCATTGAGTGAACTGGGTGTGATCTATGTGCTCACCCACGACTCCATTGGCCTGGGAGAAGACGGCCCCACCCACCAGCCGGTGGAAACCCTGGCCAACCTGCGCGCCATCCCAAACCTGCTGGTGATGCGCCCCGGCGACGGCAACGAGACCATGGGGGCCTATCAGGTGGCCGTGCAAAATCGCCAACGGCCCACGGTGTTGGCCCTGAGCCGCCAGGCAATGGTCAACCAACCCAACTCCACCGCCGCCAAGGTGGCCAAAGGTGGTTACATCCTGGAGGATAGCGATGGCACTCCGGATCTAATCCTGATCGGCACCGGCACCGAACTGGATCTCTGCGTCAAGGCGGCAGCCCAGCTGCGCGCCGATGGTAAGAGCGTGCGGGTGGTGTCTATGCCCTGTGTGGATCTGTTCGAAGAGCAGGATGCCGCCTATCGCGAATCCGTGTTGCCCGCCTCCGTGCGCAAGCGCCTGGTGGTGGAAGCCTCCAGTTCCTTCGGCTGGCACAAGTACACCGGCTTCGATGGCGACACCGTTTCTATCGACCGCTTCGGTGCCTCGGCCCCTGGCCCTGTCTGCCTGGAGAAGTTTGGCTTCACCGTGGACAACGTGGTTGCCAAGGCCAAGGCCCTGGGCTGATTCGATTCATTGCAGCCAGCTAGAGAAAAACTGGCCAGCCACAAATTGGCCAGCCAATGTGATCAGCAACAAATTGGTTGCCCATAAATTAGTCAGCCACAAACTCACCAGCCAAGCTGATCAGTCACAAGCTGGTCAACATCAGTTGATCATTCACAAGCTGGTAAAGCCACAAGCTTGCCACTAATAAATTAGTTGGCAACCAACTGATCTGCTCGCCGATCAATCAACTGATCGGCAGGCTGATCAATTGGTGATTGGCCAATCCCTCGGCCAATCAATCGCCATCCTCATTGGTGGGCTAATTTCAGGCTAACTGTCTGATTCATTTTCAAGTTCATTGGCAAGCTGATGGTCTAACTCATCAGTGAGTCTGATTAACCCGGAGCCCTAGTGTTCCGGGTTTTTTTATGTGCCCAGCTGCGCTGCCCTAGGCCATCGCCATGCCCGCCCCCACCAGGGCCTTTGGCTTCAGTCCAGCTCTGGCGCTAAGGCCAGGCTCAGGTCCAGCTTCCGGCTCCAGGTTCAGGTTCAGGTCCAGCTTCCGGCGTTCATATCCCCCATGCGCCTGCCTGCCTGCCTGCCTGATTGCCATCAATTAATTAGTAAATTTCCAGGGATGAATAGAATAGTCTAGGCATTGGCTTTATGGGTGCGGAGTGGCCATGTGGTGGCTGCAGTATTTGCCGCGATAATGGGCTGAAGCCACAAGCTAGATCAATGGTGCTGTAGCAGTGCTTGAAGTCCGATTTGGTGCAGAATGCCTTGACCAGTGGCCAATTCCATAATTACGCCGGTCACAAATCCGAGCATTGCCATCCTCCCGTTCAAAAGTTCGGCCCTGCGATGGAATCCCCAGGCTCGTTCACTGCCTACAATTTGCATCTTTGGCTCTAGGGGGCGAGGATCATCAAGCTTGTCTTCATCCGCACACCATCCCTGGCCTTCTGATTCAGAAAAACTGCGCTTATCAATCCGGGTTGAGCTGTTCATCATTTAACTCCATTGGTGAATTAGATGTTTTAAGCCATGGAATTTGAAGCTGGACAAAAAGATTTAGCCAAGAGCTGGAAAAGAAGATTAACTCAAAAGTCAGAGAAAAAGATTGACTCAATAGCTAAATAATAAGATTTAGTTAAAAATTGTAGTAAGGAAATTGAATCTGCGAAAGCAAGCGGACAAATAAGTATGGTAACTCAAGCGCTCTCTGGCTAAAAAACATATTTCTCAGGTGTTATTGAGGCATCTCGAAGGAATTCTAACCTTTAGGTGGGGTTGGGACGGCATGTCGCCAAGCTATATTTCTTAAGGTAGTGTCAACGGGCTTGCTTCAATAGGTTTGCCTGATGGCCCTGCCTGGGTCCAGATCGTCGCTGCAATTGATGGAGGTTGAACTGACTGGACTTTTGGGAGGTTAGCCTGGCTATATAATTGAGCAGAAGAGAAAAGGGTGGCTCAATTTTTGAGTAGAAGACTAAGAAGCGGCTCGCAAAACCCCAGGTCTGATTGATCCCATCGAGTGGAAGGTATGCGGCGCCTGGGTGTTTCTGTGATCATCATGCAGCTTGACCTGACCTGACCAGGCCTGAGCTGGGTTGAGCGGTTGGTTGCCAATGCTCATCAGATTAAGCTGTGTTGGCATAGGTGAGCGATTTGCTGGGGGCCTTGGGGGCGGCGTGAGCGGTGATTGGGAGCTGCGCTCTCGCTTGATGATCAGATGTGGACCATTCAGGCAGGGTTCGCTGGCTGGTTCCGATGATTTCGCCGACAGTACGCATCCAGCCAGGCAGAAAGGTGATGCCCAGCACCACTGTTGGTAAGCCCACAAATAACAGTCCTAAGCAGCCATAAGCCAGAAGCAACTGGGCAAGCGGTGGATTCATGATGGCCAGGCTATTGGCCTAGACGATCCGGGGGGCTGATTCGTGTGCTAATAATTTACTTGAATTGAATCGAAGAGATTGGGCTTGGTTGCTTGGCTGGAAGAGATTGGATTTGGTTACTTTGGTAGAAGAGCTTGGATTTGGCCAATCACCCCTTGCCCCGTGAGGAGCTCTGTGGCTATGGCAAGAACGAAGCCAACCATGGCCAGGCGGCCATTGAGCATCTCGGCAGCATCGGTCCAGCCCATGCCACTCAAACCTGGACTATTCAGCCTTGGTCTATTTGGATTTGGGATTGGATTTCGGGTTGGATTTCTGGTGATGTTTTGGATCACGTTTCTCTCCCTCTGGTTTTGCCATCACCATCATCTGTACTGCGGCGGCTAGCTGTATGCCAAATTTGCATCTATGTATTTCTAATGCAGTGGATATGCGGCATTGCTTGCCTGGCCACTGCCTGGCGGTCGACCGAGCCAGGGGAGTGGGCTGCAGGTGAGGCGGGAGAGTGAGCTGGAGTGAACGGTGGCTACACCCGGGCCAGGGTTACCCGTTCGGGCTGGTGCTGATACTTGCCAGCGCGATCTTGATAGGTGGTTTCGCAGGGATCGCCTTCAAAAAAGAGCAGTTGATGCCTGTCGTTGTCCAAGCGCATCCGGCGCGGCAATCCACGTGCTGGCATCATCATGGCCACCGGCCGCACCCATGTGGGCGACCGCATTGCCGGCTACGAAAGCGGGGCGGACGTCTATTTGTCCAAGCCGGTCGAAATGGAAGAATTGCTGGCGGCTGTCACGGCCGTCAGTCGCCGGGCCGATTTGTGGCAATCACGGCCGCAGGTCGAAGGCGAAGAGGGTTTCACCGTCGACTCCCGTTCGCTCACCTTGTCCGGACCGAAGGGCGCGACCGTCATCTCGACCAGCGAACTGCGGATGCTGATCGCGTTTTCGACCAGCCATGCCCGACAGCTCGAGTACTGGCAGATCATGGAGTTGCTCGGGCACGCGGCCGACGATTTCCGCAAGGCCAGCCTCGAGGTAAAGATCGTGCGCCTGCGCAAAAAGCTGGTGCAGGTCGGCGCCGACCTCAACTGCCTGCGCTCGATACGGCTGGTGGGGTATCAGCTCTGCATACCCCTCAAGATTACCTAAGGCTGTCGTTCGGAATCTGGCTTGCCGTTTCAGGCGAGGGGGCTGGTCGTCTTT
>CANHSW010000012.1 GCA_947463165.1 Cyanobacteriota bacterium | reverse complement strand
GCGTGCCAGGGTGCGTCGGGACTTGCGGCGCCAGGGCCAGACCATCAGGTCGGAGAGAAGAAACTGGATCTTAAAAAGAATGCCGTGGCCCCCCTACCGGCGCTCCCCTCCCCCATGCCCCAGGTTTTGCGCAGCCTGCTGATGCTGCTGCCCTTTGCCCTCTGGGGCACGGCGATGGCGGCGATGAAGCCGCTGCTGGTGGGGGGCACGCCCCTGCAGCTGGCCTGCTGGCGACTGCTGCCGGCGGGGCTGGTGCTGCTGCTGGCGGCCCTGCTGCTGGGGCGCTCCTGGCGGGTGGCCCGGGCTGATTGGCCCTGGTTGATCGCCTTCGCGCTGGTGGACGGCAGTTTGTTTCAAGGGCTGCTGGCCCAGGGCCTCGGGCAGACCGGGGCCGGCCTGGGATCGGTGTTGATCGACTCCCAACCCCTGCTGGTGGCTCTGCTGGCCCGCTCCCTGTTTGGCGAGGCGATCAATCCGGTGGGCTGGTTGGGGCTGATGCTCGGTCTGCTGGCGATCGCCTGCCTGGGGCTGCCGGCGGCCCTGCTGCGCCATTGGTGGCTGGAGGGTCCGGCCGGTTTCAGCGAAAGGGCCTGGAGCCACGGCGAGCTGTGGATGCTGGGGGCCGCCGCCGCCATGGCCGTCGGCACGGTGCTCTGCCGCTATGCCAGCCGCCACAGCGATCCGTTGGCGGTGACCGGCTGGCACATGCTGCTGGGGGCCGCACCACTGCTGCTGGGCTGTCTGTGGCAGAGCAGTGGGCCCGGCGGCCCGCCCCTATGGCCGCTCTGGGCTGACTGGCAGTGGGGCCTGGCGGCCTACGCGGCCCTGTTTGGCAGTGCCCTGGCCTACGGCTTGTTTTTTTGGTTTGCCAGCAGTGGCGATCTCACCGGCTTCACCGCCCTCACCTTTCTCACCCCGGTGTTCGCCCTGCTCTGTGGCGTGCTGCTGTTGTCGGAGCAGCTGCGGCCCCTGCAGTGGTTTGGGGCGGCAGTGGCCCTGGTCTCAGTGGTGCTGATCAACCGCCGCAACCAACTTTGGGCGCCATTTCAGGGGCTGGCCGCCAACACCGCCGAGAGCCTGCCGTGAGCCAACAACTTTCCCTGGTCCGCCCCATGGGTTCAAGCCACCTGGAGCGGCCCCCCTTGGCCCTCCCCGCCGTGGCGCCGGCGCTGCGGCGACGCTTCCTGCTGTTAACCCTGGCCCTGGGGCTGCTGCTGTTCGTGTGGCGGCTGGGCGCCACCGGCCTGGTGGATGAAACGCCGCCCCTGTTCGCCGCCTCGGCCCGGGCCATGGCCGAAACCGGCGATTGGCTGATCCCGCGGGTGAACGGCCTACCCCGCTACGACAAGCCCCCCCTGGTGTATTGGGCGATGGGGCTGCTCTATCTGCTGCCGGGCCAGCAGCAGTGGAATCCCCTGGGCAGCTGGGCCTCGGCCCTGCCCTCGGCCCTGGCCTCGATCGCGGTGATGCTGGCCCTGGCCCACACCCTGCTGCGCTGGCCCCAGGCCCAAAGGCGGCCAGCGCTCACGGCCCTGGCGGCGGCCCTGGCTTTTGCCCTCTCGCCGCCGGTGCTGCTCTGGAGCCGGGTGGCCGTGAGCGATGCGCTGTTTTCCGGCCTGGTGGCGCTGACGCTGCTGGCGGCCTGGTGGGCGATCGCTGAACCGAGCCTGGCGGTGTGGCCCATCTGGCTGCTGCTGGGGCTGGCGGTGTTGGCCAAGGGGCCGGTGGCCGTGGTTTTGCTCGGTCTCACCCTGCTGCTCTATGGCTGGAGCCAGGGGGATCTAGGCGGCCTCTGGCGGCGGCTCCAGCCCCTCAGGGGCCTGGCGCTCACCTCCCTGGTGGCCCTGCCCTGGTACGGGGCAGCCCTGCTGGTGGAGGGGGAGCCGTTCTGGCGCAGTTTCTTTGGCTATCACAACCTGCAGCGCTTCACCTCGGTGGTGAACCATCACCAGCAGCCCTGGTGGTTCTTCCTGCTGATGCTGGTGATTGCGAGTTTGCCCAGTTCGCCGTTGCTGCTGCTGGGCCTCAGCCGGGCCTTTAGCTGGCGACCAGCGGCAGCGCCGCTTTCTTTGAGGCGGTTTGCGGCCTGTTGGCTGCTGGCGGTGCTGCTGTTCTTCTCCTTGGCGGCCACCAAGTTGCCCAGCTACTGGCTGCCGGCGATTCCGGCCGCGGCCCTGCTGGTGGCGCTCACCGCCCAGGATCCCCCCACCGGCGCCGGTCGCTGGGCCTGGGGGCTGACGCTGTCGCTGACCGCCGTGCTGGCGCTGGCTTTCCTGGCCTCCCCCCGCTGGTTGCCTTTGATTCGCGATGGCGAGATGCCAACGCTGGCGGCGGAATTGCAGGCCGGCCACTGGCTGCTGCTGGCCGCGGCGCTGTTCACCTTGGCGCTGCTGGCGGCGCTGCTATCTCGGGACCAGGGCCCTGGCCGCCTGGTGGCGCTGCAGCTGCCGATCGCGGTGTTCGTGCCGCTGGTGCTGTTGCCGAGCTGGGCTTTGGGGGATCGGCTGCGGGGGCTGCCGGTGCGACAGATGGCGGCGCTGGTGAACCAGCGGGCCCGGCCTGGCGAAACCCTGGCGATGGTGGGCATTCTCAAGCCTTCGCTGCATTACTACAGCCGGCGGCTGGTGATCTACGAGGGCCCCACCGCCGCCGGCACCGTGAACCTGGCCGACCGCTTGAGCCATGAACGGCGGCGGGGCTTAGTGCCCAACTCGGCCGCCGTTCAGCCCACGGTGCTGGTGGTGATCGATCAGGAGACCGCTGGCCGGCCCTACTGGAGCGGCCTGGCCCCCCAGGAGCTGGGTCGCAGCTCCATCTATCGGCTGTGGCGAGTGGATCGCCAGGCCCTGGAGCGCCGCGCCGCCGATTTATTGCGTAGCGGCGAACGGATCAGCTGGCGCGATCCCCGGCCCGAGCGCTACTGAACCTCAGTTTTTAAGCCCCCAGCTGATCCTCTGCTTACTGGCCAGCTTCTTACTGGCCAGCCTCTGGCAGCTGCCCTTCAGCCGCTGGCAGCCGCTGAGCCAGGGCCCGGCGCCGACAAAAGCCGCAGTGCCCCCAGAGCTGCACCTCGCCGCTGGGGGCCGGGCAAGCGCACTGGGGACAGGAGGCCATGCCATACACATCCACCCGACTGGGATGGCGGCGCCACACCTCCGCCTCCTCCAGGCTTCCCGCCCGAGGCTGGCCACTGGGATGATGCTGCTCCACCCGTATCTCGCGCAGCTCAAAACCGGCGGCCCGCAGGGCCCCCAGCAGTTGATGGCGGTTGTATTGCAGGGCCTGCAGCCAGGGCCCCGGCTGGGCCCCCACCGTGAGCCGGCCCGCCTGCAGCCGCAACGGCTGGCAATGGGGGGCCAACTGGGGGCCGGCCAGCCTCGGCCAGGCCCGCCACAGGGCCGCCAGGTGGCCGTGGCGCTGCCACCGCTGCTGGAGTTGCTCCAGACAGCTGGCCAATTGTTGAGCTGGTGCTGGCGGCGCCGGCACCAGCACGTTCACATTTCCCTGCCGCCGACTGGTGCTTTGGCGACCGCCGGCCGTTCCGCGCTGGCGGCGGTTTTGGTCCTGGGGGAAATCGGCTTGTAAGGAGCCCATGGCTAGAACCCTATGCACAGATCGGCGCCGCGAGGGGCGCTGCCCATATATCTGCCCATAGAGCGACCCATGGCCATGCCATGGCGCTGGGATTGGCGCTGGGATTGCTGGTTAAACCAGGGCTGCGCGCGGCACTTTCTGTTAAGAGCACTGCTAAAGCAAGTCTCTGAGTAGCCTCTAAGCACGCCCCATTAGGGATTCATGGGCTTCTTCGATCGCATCAGCCGCCTGGTACGCGCCAACGCCAATGCGGTGATTGGTGGCATGGAGGATCCGTCCAAGATCCTGGATCAGTCGGTGGAAGACATGCAGGCCGACCTGGTGAAGCTGCGCCAGGCGGTGGCCGCGGCGATCGCCAGCCAGAAGCGGATCCAGAATCAGGCCGAACAGGCCGAGGCCCAGGCGACCACCTGGTACGAGCGCGCCGAGCTGGCAATGCGCAAGCAGGAGGAAGACCTGGCCCGCGAGGCCCTCTCCCGCCGCAAGACCTATCAAGAAACCGCCACGGCCCTGAATACCCAGCTGCAGAGCCAGGCGAGCCAGGTGGAGATGCTCAAAAAGAGCCTGGTGAGTTTGGAGGCCAAGATCGCCGAGGCCAAGACCAAAAAGGACATGCTCAAGGCCCGGGCCCAGGCCGCCCAGGCCCAGGTGCAGCTCCAGAGTGCCGTGGGCAACCTGGGCACCAACACCTCGATGGCCGCCTTCGAGCGGATGGAGGAGAAGGTGCAGAACCTGGAGGCCCGCAGCCAGGCCGCGGCCGAGATTGCCGGCGCCGATCTGGAAAGCCAGTTCGCGGCCCTGGAGGGCGGCAACGACGTGGCCGACGAGCTCGCCGCCCTCAAACAGCGCATATCCGGGGCCCCGGCACCGGCCGCTCTGCCGGCCGATACCAAGCGGCTAGGTGAATTGGAGCCGGTGAAGGTGGTGGAGGTAGACCCTGAACTAGAAGCCCTCAAGCGCTCGATCGACAAGCTCTGACCACCATGGCGGTCATGGCGGTCATGGCGGTCAGAGGCATCAGTTACGTACGATTATTGCCAAAATCAGCCATTGAGAGGGCGCCCCTGTGGCCGTAGCCGAGTTCACTGACGCCAACTTCCCAGCAGAGGTGAAAGCGGCTGCGGGTTTGGTGCTGGTGGATGTCTGGGCCCCCTGGTGCGGTCCCTGTCGCCTGGTGGCCCCCCTGATGGACTGGGCCCAGACGGAATATGCCGATCGACTCAAGGTGGGCAAGTTGGAGGCCGATGCCAATCCAATTAGCCGCGATGCTCTCAACATTCAGGGGCTGCCCACCTTGATCCTGTTCAAGGACGGCCAGGAGTTGGTGCGCCATGAGGGCGCCATGGCTAAAGATCAGCTCGTCGCCCTCCTGGATGCCCACCTCTGAGTTCCCTGGCCGGCTCAGTCGGCTGTCCCGGCGGGTGAGCCAACTGGGCAGTGGCGTATTCGCCCGCAACGACCAGCGCAAGCAGAGCTACCGCTTGGCGGCCAGCTCCGCCGGCAGCAGCCTGCCCCAGCTGCTCGATCTCTCCTTGGGGTCCACCGATCTGCTGCCGCCAGCGGCGGCCATTGAGGCGATCCGGAGCCAATTAGCGGCGCCAGAGAGCGCCGCCTACTGCCTGCATGCCGCCACTGACCCCTTCCGGCAAGCGGTGGCCGCCTGGGCCCAGCGACGCTTTGGCGTTGAGGTGGATCCCGAGCGGGAGGTGCTGTTGCTGGTGGGCAGCCAGGAGGGCACTGCCCATCTGCCCCTGGCCGTGCTGGACCCCGGCGATGCGGCCCTGCTGCTCGATCCCCACTACCCATCCCACCTGGGTGGACTGAAATTGGCATCGGCCGAGCCGGTGTTGTTGCCCCTCGATTCGGGGGCCGGCTGGCGGCCTGATTTCGATGCCATCGATGCGGCCACCTGGGATCGCCTCAAGCTGATGGTGCTGGGCTTCCCCCACAACCCCACCGCCACCACCGGCGAGCAGGCCTGGCTCGACGAAGCGGTGGCTCTGGCCCTGCGGCACGACATCGTGATCGCCCACGACAACCCCTACGTGGATCTGGCCCTGGAGGGGGAGGCACCGGCCTTGCTGCGCAATCCCGCCTGGCGTGAATGCGGCATCGAGTTCTTTTCCTTTTCCAAGAGTTGGTGCCTGGGGGGCTACCGGCTGGCCTTTGCCATCGGTGCGGCGGATTTGATCAAAGGCTTGCAGCAGCTCAAGGCGGTGGTGGATTTCAACCAGTCCCTGGCACTCCAGGCCGGGGCGATTGCCGCCCTGGAGCAGGCGCCCCAGTGGCCAGCCCAGCTCAGGGATGTGTATCGCCAGCGGCGAGACCGAATGCTCACTGCCCTGGGGGCCGTGGGCTGGCCGGTTCAGCAACCTTCGATGGCCCTTTATCTGTGGCTGGAGCTGCCGCCGCCGGCAAGGCGCCGGGGCTGGGATTCAGAAACCTGCTGCGCCGAGCTGTTGGCCGCCACCGGGGTGGCGCTAACCCCCGGCAATGGCTTTGGCCCAGGCGGTGAGGGCTGGCTGCGGCTGGCCATGGTGCATCCGAGCGAACAGCTGGAGGCGGGGGTGGAGCGGATCGGGCGCTGGCTGTCGAGCCTTTGATGCCGGCCCCAGCCAGGGCGGAGCGGCCCAGTGGTTGGCGGATACGGCGGCTGCCGGTCTGTGCCAGCACCGAGCGGGAGCTCGAGCGCTGGTTGGCCCTGGCGCCGCCCCAGCCCAGCGACCAGCGGCGACTGGTGATCGCCCGGCGCCAGCGCTACGGCCAGGGCCAGCAGGGCAGGCCATGGATCTCCCCGCCAGGCGGCCTGTGGCTGAGTGCCCTGTTTCCCTGGCCCCAGCCGTTGGAGCAGGGGGCGGCCCTGCCGCTGGCCCTGGCCCTGGCCCTGGCTGAGGAGATTGGCGAGCTGGGGGTGCCGGTGGCGATCAAATGGCCCAACGACCTGCTGGTGCGGGAGCGCAAGTTGGCCGGCCTGCTGCCTCGCCTGCGCTGGCGGGGCTCACGGCTGCTCTGGGCCCGTTTGGGACTGGGGATCAATGGCATCAACCGGGTGCCGGCGGGGGCGATTTCCCTGGCGGAGGCCCTGGCCGGCCGCGGCTTCCATCCCCAGGCCACCCCGGCCCGGTTGGAGAAGCTCGCCTTGCGGGCCCTGGAGCGGGCGATCCGCATGGCCGGCGATGCAGAGCTGGTGCGCCTGAGGGCCGAGCAGCGGCTGTGGCGCCCCCTCTCGGGCGTCTTCCATGCCGGCCGCCAGTGGCAAGTACTCGGTTTGGAGCGCGATGGGGCCCTGCGCTTGCGCTGCCAGGGGGAGCAGGTGCTGCTGCGACGGGATTTCTAGGATCCAGCCATGGCTTCCACCCCCGTCTCCCCGGCTAGGCACCGCAGGCCGCCATCGGGCCGGTTTCGGGCCCTGGGCAGGGCGTTATTGGCCATGGGCCCCCTATGGGCCTGGGGTCTTGCCGCCGCCCAGACCACTCCCGCTGAATTGCCCCCCGCCCGGCCCCCCCTGGTACCGCCTGCCGAGCTGAAGGGGGGCGGGGCCATGCCCCAGCCCCAACGGCCGGATGCGGCGGCGCTGAAGCCCCAGCCACCGGCGCGCTTTGAGGCTTCCCTCGATGCGCTGGTGCGCGATGGCGTCGTCAGTCCGGCGGAGCGGGCCCAACTACGCAACGGCTCGGCACCGCTGCCATTCGACCTCACGAAACAACAGCAGGCCTGTCGGAGCGGGGCCCTATCGGCTCAGGAGTGCCGCACCGGCCTGGTACTGCGCTGGCACGGCCGGAAGGGTGGCGGCGGTGTCAATGCCAACGGCAGCGCTGACGGCGACATCGCCGGCGGTGAGCGCCTCGGCGCCGACGGCCGCCCCCTGCCGCCGCTAACGGTGCCGGTGAGCGCCCTGTTGGCCGGTTCTGGCGGCAGCTTTCGCCTCGCCGATGTCTTCTCGGTAACGCCGCGGCCGGCCCCGATCATTGGCAATGGCAACCGCAGCCTGCTATTTCCTCTAATTGGTGAGGCGGTAGTTAGCAGTAGCTTTGGCTATCGGTTACATCCCCTATTGGGCGACTGGTTGATGCACAGCGGTCGCGACTTGGCCGCCCCAGAAGGCACGCCGGTGGTGGCGGCCCTGGCGGGAAGGGTGTTGAGCAGCGGCCTGGCCGGTGGCTATGGCCTAGCCATCGAGATTGAACACGAGCGGCCCCGGCGCCGCAGCCTCTACGGCCACCTCAGCGAGTTGTATGTAACCGCCGGCCAAAAGGTGCGCCAAGGGGAGGTGATTGGCCGGGTGGGCAGCACGGGCCTGAGCAGTGGCCCCCATCTGCACTTTGAGCTGCGCCTGCCGGAAGCGACTGGCTGGGTGGCGGTGGATCCGGGCGATCTCGATCCGGGCAAGGGCGCGATTGGCAGCGATGCCGTCGCCCTGCTTATCGGTCAGTTGCTGCAGCGCCTGGAGCGGCCGGCAGCGGCCAAGGGGGCGGCTAACTCCTAGGGCTCCAGGGTCGTCGGCGCCAGCCAGCCCCTGAACATCGGGATTGCTCCGCCAGACAAACCAATAGCTAATCCAGTGGCTAATCTGGCGAAAATCCGCCGGCAGCCACAAAATTGATGCCCCCATAATCACCCTTGCGCAGCATCAAGGCAAGCAGCAGCACGACCCTGCCCCTGCCGCCGATCACTCCTGCGCTTCAACCGGGATCAAGACCAGCAGCATCAAGAGGCAGCAGCATCAAGGCCGTAGGACGTATAAAGCTTTTCTTCGATGATTTCCGAGCCACAGGAAAGATTTATGGCTCGTTTTATAGCGGCCCTCCTGTCGTTATTTGTGTAGACAGATCGGGCGAGCTGGACAAAACTTTCGCCAAAGAGGCCCCTGCTCTCATGGCTCCTAATTTCGTCTTCTATCTCCCACAGCATGGAATTTACGGCCAGAAGCTGCTGATAGCTATTGTCTGACAGGGAGATATTGAGGGACATCGCCAGGGCTTTCAGCTCGCCAAGCTCGTGCCAGGCATTATCTTGAGCCTGGCCGACCAGCCGCCGGGATTTAATGGTTAAAATTGTAATCTTATCCACCAGTTCCCCGGCCGAGATAGGGGCCATGATTCGCATGGCTAAGCTCTCTGCGTCAATTTCATAATCTTAACCGCAGGCGTGATTTTTATTTGCTGCTCGTGTTTCCCGGCACACAGCTGGCGAATCGCTCTTGCTCGCCAGGGTCGCCAGGGGATGGGGCAGTTTGGCGCAGAATATCGGCCATGACCGGTCCAACCCCTAGCCCCGCTCCGCAAGCCACCAGTCCCCTGGTGATGGCCATCCAGCGCTGGCGCGAGCAGGGCGGTGAGTTGGGGCGGATCGTGCTGGAAACGGCCCCGCCCCAGCCCGATCAGCGGCAGGCTGAGATCGACTCGCTGCTGGCCCTGGGCGAGCTACAAGCCGCCCGCAGCGTTTTGCATGACTGGTTACAGCAGCTGACCAGCTTGCCGGCGCAGCAACAGGCCGAGATAGGGGGGGTATGGGACGACCCAGCCCTGTGGAAGCTCGTTGCCGACGTGGTGGAGCGCACAGGAGATCAGTGGCTACTGGAGTTGCTCTGGCGTGGCTTGGAGCGGCTGCGGCCCGACCCCTGGCCCGCCCAGCGGCTGCCCCTGCTCGGGGTGCCGATCCTCAACCGACCCGACCTATTGGAGCGGCTACTGGACAGCCTCGATTGTGAGGTGGATACCTTGGCGGTGGTGGACAACAGTGGCGGTGCCCAGCCGGTGGCGGCGCTGTTGGAGCGCCTGGAAACCATTGGTCACCCCAAGATCGCCCGGGTGCGGGTGTGCCGGCCGTTTCGCAATCTCGGCGTAGCCGCCAGTTGGAATGCCATTTTGCGGGCCTTTCCAGAGGTGCCCCATGCCCTGGTGGTGAACAACGACATCCGTTTTGCTCCAGGGGTTTTGGCAGAGGCATTGGCTCGGCTTGATAGTCAGCGGCCCCAGTGGTTGCCGCTACTACCCTTTGACTCCGCCTTCTCCGCATTTTTTATTACCAGCCTCGCCTGGAATCTGGTGGGTCTATTTGATGAAACCTTCTATCCCGCCTACCTGGAGGACACCGACTACCGGGAGCGCATGCGCCGCTATCCCCAACTGGAAACCCCCGCCCATGACGACCTGGCCGCCGCCATGGCGGCCTGCAATCCCGAAGGCAGTGCCACCATCGCCAGCGACCCCCAGCTGGCGGCTTGCAACCGCCGCAGCTTCTCCCTAAATCGCCTCTGGTTTCTCAGTCATCGGCGTCTGCGCTCCGATCCCAGCGGCGCCTGGATGTTGCGGCGCCTGGCCGGTTGGCCTTGAGCCTCTCCAAGGGCTCAAGATGGAAACATCTACCTGCCGCAGCCGATGAGTCGTCAGTCGTCAGATCCCATATCTGCCAAGGGCGACAGCCCCGGCGGACCCCTCGGCTGGATTGAAGGCGGTGGGCTGACAGTGCTGCTGGTGGTGGCCCTGCTGGTTGGTTTGCAGCTGGGTGGGGTGCCCTGGCGGTATCGCAAACAACTTTGGCAGCTCCAAGGTGGCGTGGTGGGTGCGCTGGTGGGCTATGGCATGGGACGCTGGATGAAACATTCAGACGGCAGGAAGCCATGAGCGAAAACTGGCAGCAGGTATGGCAACTGCACGATCCAGCTAGCGAAAATCCCGAGCACTGGATTCGCTATGCCCGGGCTTTGGTGACTGGCGCTGGCGATGCCGCCTCTGAAAGCGATCGCCAACAGCAGGCTGCGATGGCATTGCTACATGCCCAAAGCCTTGGCACCGACAAGGAACAGTTGCAGTCTCAACTGGAGGGCTGGCTACAGGAAGACTTAGAAACAGCCATGACCGCCCTAAATATTTAAGTTTGTCATTCCATGGGAGCTCAAGGGCCAGGCTGGCCAGACAAGATTACCCATACGGAATTCTCAACAGGAGATTAACAATAAAAAAGCCGGTTGGCGAAACCGGCAGGGCATTAAAGGTGATCTATGCAACCCCTGGCCTAAGGCCAGAGGATTTTCCAACCAAGTATTGATTGCCCAGAGTTGATTCCCAAGGCGATAATTTTCCAGAGGTTGGAGGCCATACGAGCATGGAGGGATTCGAACCCCCGACATTCAGAACCGGAATCTGACGCTCTATCCAGCTGAGCTACATGCCCAACGGCGGGAAAATACCCGTCGGCGCAGCCCTGCCGAGATTGGCATCGCCACGCATCTCCTAGCTTAACTGTTCGCCGTCGCCCAAACCCATCGGCTGTCCGATCCGGCTGGAGCGCCTGGAGGTGCAGCAATTCCGCAACATCCCGCGGCTGGAGCTGCTGGTGGAGGCGCCCCGGCTGCTGGTGGTGGGCAGCAATGGCGAGGGCAAGTCGAATCTGTTGGAAGCTGTGGAACTGCTGGGCAGCCTGCGCTCCCACCGCTGCAGCTCAGATCGCGACCTGATCCGCCAAGGCCAAGCCAGCAGCCTGCTGCGGGCCCGCACCGCCACGGGTGATCTGCTGCAACTGGAGCTGCGCCGCAGCGGTGGCCGCAGCGCCCAACGCAATGGCAAGCCCCTGGAGCGCCAGCTAGACCTGCTGGCTTCCCTGCGCTGCGTCGGCTTCAGCGCCCTGGATTTGGAACTGGTGCGGGGTGAACCAGCCCTGCGGCGCCATTGGCTCGATCGGGTGGTGTTGCAGCTCGAACCCCTCTACAGCGAACTGCTCAGCCGCTATGGGCGCCTGCTGCGCCAGCGGAGCCAATTGCTGCGTCGCGACCCCAGTCGCAACCCCAATGGGGCGGCGCTGACCGGCCTGCTCGATGCCTTTGATCTACAAATGGCTGTAATTGGCACCCGGCTACACCGGCGGCGGGCCCGGGCGTTGCGCAGGCTGGCCCCCCTGGCCCAGCAATGGCAGCGGCAGCTGGGGGGCGGCCAGGAAGCCCTGGAACTGCGCTACCGCAGTGGCACCGCCCTGGGCGCCAAAGCGGCTGCGGGCGAACCAACAGCAGAAGATGCCGATGAGGCCACCTGGCGGGGGGCCCTGGCCGACCAGCTTTTGGCTCAACGCAGCCAGGAAATGCGGCTGGGGCAGTGCACGGTGGGCCCCCACCGCGACGACGTGCAGCTGATGCTGGCTGGCCAGCTGGCCCGGCGCTATGCCTCGGCGGGCCAGCAGCGCACCCTGGTGGTGGCCTTGAAGCTGGCGGAACTGGAGCTGGTGGGGCAGGTGCTGGGGGAGCCCCCGCTGCTGCTGCTCGACGACGTGCTGGCGGAACTGGATCCCCAGCGACAGCAAAGGCTGCTGGAGGCGGTGGGCCAGGGTCACCAGTGCCTGGTGAGCGCCACCCATGTGGACCTGTTCAGCGCCGGCTGGCGGGCGGCCAGCCAGGTGATTCGCATCGATACGGGCCAGATCACAGGGGCCTGATCACAGCTGCATGATCTGGGGGCCTGAGCTGGGGGCCTGATCTGGGGGCCTGAGCTGGGAGCAGCTGATCTGGGGAGGGGGCTGAATCACTGCAGTTGGACAACCAATTCCTATGGGGCTGGACAAAGCGCCTATGGTGGTTCCTTGTTTGCTGAAATCTGATGATCCAGAGCCTGCCCTGCCTCCACCCGAACCCAGGATGGACCGGAGCTGACAGCCACAAAGCATCCAGCTCCCACCCGGTATCCGACACGGTGGGAAAACACTGCATCCTCGAGCTATACGGCTGTGACAGCGCCAAACTCGACGATGAGGCCTTCCTCAGGGACACCATCACCGCAGCAGCGAAACGGGCTGGTGCCACCCTGCTCAACTTGATCAGTCATCGCTTTGAGCCCCAGGGAGTGACCGGTTTGGCCCTGCTGGCTGAATCCCACATCTCAATCCACACTTGGCCTGAATCGGGCTATGCGGCAGTGGATGTGTTTACCTGCGGCGACCACACGATGCCAGAGCGAGCCTGTGAGGTGCTGCGCCGGGAACTCAACGCCAGCAAACACAAGCTATCCAGCTTCCGCAGAGAAACCCCCACGGCCATAGCAAATGCCGAACGTCAGCCGGTGGAAATCCACTCGGTTGAATTGGTGCCAGCCCTAGCGAGCTGAACATCTGGGCCACACACATAAAGTGGGGCACACAAACAAGTGAGCCTCACAACCACACCAACACAACCGAACATTTGAGTCACAATTCAAATGTTCGGTTTTAGCGTATTTACAATCTCAAGCCACGGGCCCCTCCGAGATCGATAGGCCCAAGAGCCGCGCCAATCACCAAGCAGGCAACCAGGGGGATTAACATGGGGATTAACAAAGAGATTAGCAAAGAAATCAGTGGGCTGATCACCGACAGTTCGCCAACGGATAGCAAAAGAAACCGATGGACAGATCGCCAGCTGGCAATCAATAGATCCGACAAGCGGACCGACAGCGAGTTGGCAAGCGAATCAACAGACCAATCACCAGCCAGTCGCAAAGTAATTTGACAGGCGGCGAAATCAAATAAATTTGCCACAAAGAGTTAGCTTTCGTTCGTTTTTCCTGCAATAGATTCAGGGCCCAGGCTTCATCTCTGGCAGGTCCCGATAGTAAATCTATCAATCGTTGCCCGCCAGCTCGCGATTGAGCTTGCCGCTCACCAGGCCCTCCAGGTCTAGCCCCACGGCCGAGAAGCCGAGCTGGCGAAACGCCTCCACCAGCTCCTGGCGCAAGTGGGGATCCGCCCAGCGCTGCAGGGCCTCCCCCAGCCGGGCCTGGGGCAATTCAATGCGGGCCGTCTGGCCCTGGCTGCGCACCCGCAGCTCGGCGAAACCCTGGCTGCGCAACCAGTCTTCTGCGGCGGCCACCCGCCGCAACCGCTCGGCGGTGATCGGCTCGCCGTAGGGGAAACGGGAGGCCAAACAGGGGTTGGCAGGCTTGTCCCACCAGGGCAGCCCCAGGGCCCTGGACAGCTGCCGCACCCCCTGCTTGTCGATGCCCGCCTCCGCCAGGGGTGAGCGCACCTGGTGCTCGCGGGCGGCCCTGATGCCGGGGCGGTGATCAGCCAGATCATCACGATTGACCCCATCGAGCACCCTGGCGGCGCCAGCCGCCGCCGCAATCGGCGCCAACAGGCCATGCAGGGCGCGCTTACAGGCGTAGCAACGCTCTGCTGGATTGGTGAAATAGGCCGGATCCGCCAATTCAGCCGTGGGGATCAACCGATGGCCGATGCCCAGCCAACGGGCCTGGTCGATCGCCTCCTGGCGCAGGTGCGGGGCCAGGGCGGGCGACACGCCGGTAATCGCCTGGGCCCCCTCCCCCAACTGCTCCACGGCGATCGCCGCCACCAAAGCGCTGTCCACGCCGCCCGAATAGGCCACCACCACCGCCGCCTCCTGGCCAATGGCATGGCGCAACCGCTGCAAAGCTGCTTCCAGATCCGGGGGGACACTTTCCAGCAAACTGAAGGGCATGGCAGCGTCAGAGATCGGGCGACAGGAAGGGCGCTGGCTCGCCCAGCAGCTGACCAACTGGCTGATCCTGGCAAGCCCAACAGGGGCGCCGCCGGTTGCCGCCGCCGGTAGCATCCGCCCATGAGCAGCACCCAGAGGCCGCAGCGAACCACGGGCCGGGGCATCGGCATCCGCACGGCCGCCGGGGCTGAGGAGCGCGCCTACGGCCAACTGCACGTCTATGACGGCGATGGCAAGGGCAAGAGCCAGGCGGCCCTGGGGGTGGTGCTGCGCACGATCGGATTGGGCATCTGTGAGCAGAAGCGCACGCGGGTGCTGTTGCTGCGCTTCCTCAAGGGGCCTGGCCGCGCCTACGACGAAGACGCCGCCATCGAGGCCCTGCAACAGGGCTTTCCCCACCTGATCGATCAGGTGCGCACGGGCCGCGGCGATTTTTTCACAGCCGAGCAAGCCAGCAAGTTCGATCGCCAAGAAGCCCAAAGGGGCTGGGATATCGCCAAAGGGGCGATCGCTTCTGATCTCTATTCGGTGGTGGTGCTCGACGAGCTGAATCCGGTGCTCGATCTGGGCCTGCTGGATATCGATGAGGTCACCCGCACCCTGGCCGCCAAGCCAGCTGGCATGGAGGTGATCTGCACCGGTCGTGGTGCACCGCGCCCCCTGATCCAACTGGCAGATCTGCACTCTGAAATGCGGGCCCACCGCCGCCAGAGCAGCGCCGCTGGCGAGGAACAACAGCCCCAGGGTCTCGATGGCATCGAGATCTACACCGGCGAAGGCAAGGGCAAGAGCACCAGCGCTTTGGGCAAGGGGCTACAGGCGATCGGCCGCGGCATCAGCCAAGACAAGAGCCATCGAGTGCTGATCCTGCAGTGGCTAAAGGGGGGCAGCGGCTACACGGAAGATGCGGCCATCGCCGCCCTACGCGAGAGCTATCCCCACTTGGTGGATCATCTGCGCTCCGGCCGCGATGCAATCGTTTGGCGCGGCCAACAGTTACCGATCGACTATGTGGAGGCGGAGCGGGCTTGGGAGATCGCCCGCGCCGCGATCTCCAGCGGCCTCTACAAAACTGTGATCCTCGATGAGATCAATCCAACGGTGGATCTAGAACTGCTTCCCGTAGAACCAATCGTGCAAACCCTGCTGCGCAAGCCCACCGAAACCGAGGTGATCCTCACCGGCCGCTGCAAAAACCGCCCCGCCTACTTCGACCTGGCCAGTGTGCACTCGGAGATGGTGTGTCACAAGCATTACGCCGAACGCGGTGTAGACCTCAAGCGCGGCGTCGATTACTGACCCAAGGCCTACTTCATTCAGCGGCCCCTATTAGTTCGGCGGCCAGGAGATGGCGATGGTCTCTAAAAACCTAGCAAAACCCTGGCAAACCGAGGCCACCGCTGCCAAGGATTCGGCAGCTTAAGAGTGCTCCGAGCACATGCTCAAAAAATCGCCACTCACCAGAGGCTGCCCAGCCACCACAAATGGTTCGCATATCACATTCTCCAGCAATGGCCGCTCAGGGCTGATACCAGGGCCGCTTAGAGGTATTTCCGCTTAGCCCTTTACTGGCCTGTGAGCATGGGCTTGGCTCGGCGGCGGCCGCCTGCAGTGAATTCTCCGCTGTAACACGCCGGGGGGCGCAGGCTTTTATGGTTAGTTAAAAAAATTATTTATCAACCCATAAACCTGTTCGCAAGATCTTAAACTTCATATGCCATATTTTTCATATGCCGCCAAAAGCGGCCTTTCCAAAAAGACTGCAAACAACGATCATGACAACCCTACCGGCACATCAGTGGGCTTTTGACGAAGCCGATGGCACAACTGCCCTTGATTCATGGGGCAACATCAACGGCACCCTGAGCCCCACCGCCAAGCGGGTATCGCCAGGCAACTTCAGCGACAAAGCTGTTCAAATTGATGGTAGTGATGGGTCATTCATCAATCTCGGCAAGAATGTTGGCCAATTCGGCACAAGCGATTTCACAGTCTCTTTCTGGGTCAACACGCGCGAAACCTTGCGTTATTTCGATCTAATTGGCAATCGCACTTCCGTTTCGCACGGCAACTTCTTTATCATCCGAATGACCGGCATTCATGAAATCAGGGCTCAAGGCACGGTATTTTGCGAGCTCGATCAAGGCGGAGAAGACCAGCTCGGTAACGCATACGGCAAAAACTACGTTGCGGTCGCCGGCAAATCGGGCCTCAATGATGGCCAGTGGCACAACATCGCCGTTGTACGCCAGGGCACAAAGCTGAGCATCTACACCGACGGAGTGCTCACCGACTCCAAGACCAGCGCAGGTGTTACCAACATTGCCAATGGGAACGATTTTCGCATTGGTCGCTCCTTGCACAACACCAATAGACACAGCTTTGCACGGTTCTCACCCAATGCCTGCTTCGATGATGTGCGCATCTACGACAAAGCCGTATCACCAGATGAATGGATGTCACCTACATCCAGTCAGGAAGTAGACATCGTTACACCAACCGGCCTGAAGGCATCCCTGGTTGCCGGTAATTTTCAGAGTGTATCGCGTACGGGCACTGACCTGCCAGGGGGCAAGGCCAACTTCGCACCCCTCCAGATAAAGGTTGTCACTGCCAGCGGCGAGCCTGCCGCTGGCGTAAAGGTGACCTTCTCGGTGGCTTCCAAACCCGGTGAGATGGTGGTTGAGCTTGATCCCGCCGGTGGCTCGTCCGCTGTGGTCAGCACCGATGCCAATGGCATCGCGACACTAAATCTGATCGGAGGCAATAGCCTTTCCTGCCACTCCGCTTCTGGAGCGCTGCTGATCAATGCCGCTCCAGAGGGAGGCAATAAGCTGGCCTTCGCGATGACGGTGCCGGCGGCGGCGCCCACCACCTAGGCAGCCACAGAAAATGGTGATGTTTTTTCGATAACTAACTATTTCGATAACCAATCAAGGGTACCAACTCACCATTTTGTTTCGATGGCCTCGGTGTTGTGCTACCAATACCAAGGCCATCTTTTGCTACGCCCCTGCTCGGCAGTTCCCCCAGCTCCGCCGTCGCCTCAACAATGGCCGCTCAGGGCTGATACCAGGGCCGCTTAGAGGTATTTCCGCTTAGCCCTTTACTGGCCTGTGAGCATGGGCTTGGCTCGGCGGCGGCCACCTGCAGTGAATTCTCCGCTGTAACACGCCGGGGGGCGCAGGCTTTTATGGTTAGTTAAAAAAATTATTTATCAACCCATAAACCTGTTC
>CANHSW010000011.1 GCA_947463165.1 Cyanobacteriota bacterium | reverse complement strand
TGGCGCAGGGTGCTCAACACCCGTTCGATCGCCTCGGGGCTGAGGTCGCCGCTGTGGGGATCCCGGTCCCCCAGCCTTGTGGTGGCCTTTTCGGTGAGCAGCACGCTGAAGCTGCGCAACACCGGATCCACCTCGGCGATCACCAGGTGGGTGGAGTTGGTGCCGATGTCGATCGCGGCAACCCGACGGAGTGCCTGCCCCTCGGGCAAGTCCCCCACGGCAACTGGAGTCTGGGCCATCTGCTCGGGAGCCGCTGGGATCGAACCGGGACGGACGCGCCACTTTGCCATCCTCCAGTACCGGTAGGGTGCGACCAGTTGCGCCGGCAGGGATCTGGGCCATGGCAGGCGCGGGCAGCCAGCAGCGGTCAGGGCCGCAATCAGAGCTGCCCGCAGCCCAGCTGCCACCAGTCCAGCTGTCAGCAGCCCAGCTGCCAGCAGCCCAGACGCCACCTCCTGCAGAGCCGCAGCCTGGCGACCTGGCTGCCGATCCAGCCCCAATCCAGTCTCGATCTTCAATCCAGTCTCGATCTCCAATCCATGGCCGATCCGCGAGTTCCGGCCGCTCCTCCAGCCCCCGCCTAGGCGCCTTGACTACCCAACCCCCATGCCCCCCTGCCCCCCGCGGGGCTCGCGGCTTTGCCCGCCTGGGGCTCTGGTGCGAGCTGTTGCGTTGGCATAAGCCCAGCGGCCGGCTGATTTTGTTGATCCCCGCCGGCTGGAGCCTCTGGCTCAGCTCCACGCCCGGAGATGGCATCTCGCCCAGCCCCTGGTTGGTCGCTTTGATCCTGATTGGCGGGCTGGCGGTGAGCGGTGCTGGCTGTGTGGCCAATGACCTCTGGGACCGCCGTATCGATCCCCAGGTGGAGCGCACCCGCAGCCGACCGCTGGCCGACGGCCGCATCGGCGTGGGCGAGGCCCTGGTGGTGTTGCTGCTGGCCCTGGCCATTGCCCTGGCGGTGGTCCTGGCGCTGCCGGCCGCCCCAAGGGGCCTGTGTTTGGGCCTGGCTTTGGCGGCCCTGCCGCCGGTGCTGCTCTATCCCTCCGCCAAGCGCTGGTTTGCCTATCCCCAGCTGCTGCTTGCCTTCTGCTGGGGGTTTGCGGTGCTGATCCCCTGGGCTGCCGCCAGCGGTTCTATGGCCGGCGGCTGGCCCCTGCTGCTCTGCTGGTGGGCCAGCGTCAGCTGGAGCTTCGGTTTTGACACCGTCTATGCCATGGCCGACCGCGACGACGACCGGGCCTTGGGGGTTCGCAGCAGCGCCCTCAGCCTCGGCGCCGTGGCGCCCTTGGCGGTGGCGATTTGTTATGGGTTAACGGCGGCAGCCCTGGCCCTGGCGGTGATCGGCCAGGGCATTGGCATCGCCTTTTGGCCCTTCTGGCTAGTGGCCGCAGTCGGCATGCAGCATCAAGTTTGGCTGTTGCAAAAGTGGGAGCGCCCCGGCCCAGCGCTACCAGCGGCTACGCCGACTCCAACGGCTTCGCCGGATAGATCGGTCTCGCCGGATCTAGCTGCCTCCCATCATCCACCGGCTTCGCAGCATCCACCGGCTTCGCAGCATCCATTGGCTTCGCAGCATCCACCTGCTTCTGAAGGCCCAGCTAAGCCGCCTCGCAGTATTTATGCCAGGCATTTTGGCCAACAGGTGTGGCTGGGGGCCCTAATGCTGCTGGCCCTGGTGCTTGGTCGGATCTTTTGAGTGGCTTATCTGAGCCGATGTTTTGACTAGAAGACTTGAACAGAAGTTTTGACTAGAAGGCTTGAGCTCATGACTTGAGCTGATGCTCTTTTCCAGCAGATGCTCTTTGTCTAGCCGATGCTCAATCCCCAGCCGCTGGCCTATCCCCTGACTCTGCCGCCGCCCCTGCGCCAGGGCGATGCCGTGCGGCTGGTGGCCGCCAGTTCGGCCCTCAGCGGTGATGGGGCCGGCCAAAGGCTGCGGGCCGGTTGTGACCTGCTCGCCAGCTGGGGGCTGCAGCTGTTGGGGCCAGCGCCCTTGGAGCGCCATTGGGGCTACCTGGCCGGCCGGGATTGGCAGCGGCGCCAGGATTTGCTCGAAGCTGATGCGCCCCTGCGGGCCTGCGTGCGCGGTGGCTGGGGGGCAGCCCGTTTATTGGAGCGGTTGCAGGCCCTGCCGGCCGGCTGGTTGCTGGGCTTCTCCGACGTCACCTCCCTGCTCTGGGCCCAGTGCGCCAGTGGTCGCGGCGGCGCCATCCACGGTCCCCTGCTCACCAGCCTGGCCGCCGAGCCGGCCTGGAGTCAGGAGCGGCTGCGGCGGCTGTTGTTCGGCGAACCCCTGGCCCCGTTGCAGGGCCAGGGCTGGCGGGGGGGCGTGGCCAGCGGTCCGCTGCTGGTGGGCAACCTCACCGTGGCCACCCATCTGCTGGGCAGCCGCCATCTGCCCGATCTGCGTGGCGCGATCTTGATCCTGGAAGACGTGGGCGAGGCCCCCTATCGCATCGAGCGGCTGCTCACCCATTGGCGCCTCTGCGGCGCCCTGCAGCAGTTGGCCGCCATCGGCTTTGGCAGCTTCAGTGGCTGTGACGACGACGACGATCCCGAGGCGGCCCAGGAGCTGGCGGCCGGTCGGCGCTTCTCCCTGGAGCAGGTATTGCGGGAGCGCAGCGCCGATCTGGGCATTCCGGTGCTGGCGGGGCTGCCCGTGGGTCACCTGGCTGGCAATGCCGCCCTGCCCCTGGGGGTGATGGCCCGCCTGGATGCCAACGCAGGCAGCCTGGAGTTGCTGGATTCACCTTCGGCGGGGCGATAAGTGAGCCAGGTATTTCTATGCAGTTGGGCCTCGGGAGGCGATAACTGCTGCGGCGATGCTTAGATCGAAGCGGGTGGTGAGTTTGATATTCGATGCCGGCGCTGCCAGCACCTGCACCGGTAGGCCCAGCCGTTCGAACAGGGCGGCGTCGTCGGTGACCGTCCAACCCTCGGCGCTGGCGGTGGCATGGGCCTGGCGCAGCTGGGCCACTGGGAATCCCTGGGGGGTCTGGGCTGCCCAGAGCCCACTGCGCTCTGGCGTGGCCGTGATGGTGCCATCATCAGCCACCTGCTTGATCGTGTCGGTAACTGGCGTGGCGGCGATCACCGCCCTGCCGGCCTGCACGGCGCTGGCGCAGCGCTGCAACAGCTCCGCCTCCACAAAGCAGCGGGCGCCGTCGTGGATCAGCACGCCGCTGGCCTCCGCTGGCAGGGCCTCCAGCCCGCGGCGCACCGATTCCTGACGGCTGTCGCCGCCCAGGATCCAGCGCAGGGGGCGATCGGGCTTGGCCGCCGCAATGATCGCGGCGATTGGATCGGCATCGATGGGCTGGCCGACGATGCCGATCCAGCTAATCGCCGGGCAGGCCAATACCGCATCCAGGGTCCAGGCCAGCACTGGCCGGCCGGCCAGGTCGAGCAGCAGCTTGTTGCCGCTGGCGCCCATGCGGCGGCCGCTGCCGGCGGCGGCGATCAGCAAATGCATGGCGACGGATCAACTCCCAAACAGTTGAGGCATCAGGGCGCACAGCCAGCCCTGGAGCCGATCCATACAATCAGACCTGCCTGCCTTAGCCAAAACAATGCGTGCCCTGTTCCTGATTCCGGGCACGGCCGCGCGCCAGCTGCAGTTGTTTGCGGCGGTGGCGGCGGTGGCCGAGCAACTGGCGGCCCAGGTGCAGGTGGTCTGTGCGCCCAAACTCACCGGCTGGTGGGGTCTGCATCCGGCCGTGCAACGGGCCATCCCCTTCCAGTTTGAAGACGCCACCCTGGCTGATTGGTCGAATTTGCTCGGTACGGTGCGCGAGCCCGACTTCCAGCTTTGCGTCAACCTCGCCGCCGGCCGGGCGGTGGATTTGATGCTGTCGATGAGCCATATCCCCACCAGGGTGGCGGTTGGCGGCTTTTCCGCCACCGACCTGGTGAGCCCCAGCGCCGGCTGGCCAGCCCAGGCCATGGAGGCCTATCTGCGGCCCGTGGGAGTAACACTGCGGGCCGATGACTTCCGGTTGCAGCTAGGTCGTGCCGATCTGGAGGCGGCGGCCCAGGCCCTGCCCGCCGGCTCTGGACCGCTGCTGTTGTTGGCTCCCGCCGGCGGACCAGGCGACTGGCCCGCCCAGCGCTGGTTGGAGTTGCCCCAACAGATCCGCAGCCGCCTCGGCGACCTGCGGCTGGCCCAGATCGGCGCCGGCGATGCCCCCGCTAGCCCCCGGCAGCGGGCGGCCCAGCTTGCCAGTGCCGATGTGGTTTTAGCCAGCGATCCCCTCAGCATTGAATTGGCCCTGATGCTGGGGCTGCCGCTGGTAACCCTGGGCCCTGCGGCCGCCGAGCTGCCCAGCCGGCCCGGTTTGCAGGCGGTCTGCGCTAAACCCGGCCAAGCGCTCAGTGAAGTGAGCGTTGAAACGGTGATGGCCGCCCTCGGTTTCGGCTGATGCTGCGCCAGCGGCGTCCACCCTCCACCCGCGACCGTCGGCCCTGGCTATTGCCGCTGTTCGGGTTGATCCTGGTGATCAACCTCTCCGCCCTGGGCTATCGGATCACCAACGGTTGGGATTGGGGCGACTGCTACTGGATGGTGCTGATCACCCTCAGCACCCTCGGCTTCAGCGATGGCCACACCCCGGTGCTCAATAGCGCCGGGCGGGTGGTGACAGCCCTTTCCCTGATCGGCGGCATCGGCGTGGTGCAGTTGACGGTGCAGGGCTTGATCGGCCTTTCAGAATCTGGCTACTTCCGACGCCTGCGGGAGCGCCGTTTCCGCCACTGGCTGCAGTCGATGGAAAACCATGTGATTCTCTGCGGCTACGGCCGCATGGGCCGCGAGATCGCCGCCCAACTGGGCCGGGAGGGGGTGCCGCTGCTGGTGGTGGAGATGGATGTGGAGCGGCGGGATGCGGCGGAAGAACTGGGCCTGGCGGTGCTGATGGCCGATGCCACCCTGGATGAAACCCTGATCGAGGCTGGCATCCATCGCTGCCGCAGCCTGGTGGCGGCCCTGCCCAATAACGCCGCCAACCTCTACGTGGTGCTCAGCGCCCGGGGTATTCGCTCCGATTGCCGCTTGATCGCCCGGGCCGACAGCTCCGAGGCCGAGCGCAAGCTGCGGCTGGCGGGCGCCGATCAGGTGGTCAGTCCCTACGTGGCCGGCGGCCGCACGATGGCCGCCACGGCCCTGCGGCCCCTGGCGGTGAACTTCATGGAATTGCTGGCCGGCTCCGACTGTGAGGTGGAGGAGTTTCAGCTCAGCGACGACCCCCGCAGATTGGCAGCCCTGGAGGGGAGCAATCTGGCCGACCTGCAGGTGGGAAGGCGCAGCGGCGCTCTGGTGTTGGCGATCCGCAATCCAGACCGCAGCCGCCTGGGCGAGGCTGTCGTTCGCGGGGCGGCCTATCTGCCCAGCGACAGTCGCTTGATTGCCAACCCCGGCGGCAGTGAGCCGCTGGCCCCGGGTCAGCTGCTGGTGGTGATGGGTAGCAAGGAGCAGTTGCGCAAATTTGGCCTGTTGCTCGGGCCCGCCCTCAGCGAGGTGGGCAGTATGCCCTCCTAGCGCCTGGGGATTTTTTGGCGATCTAGCGGCGGCCACAGGCGAGACCTACGCTCCCCCGATCCTTTCCACCCAATGTCGATGGCCATCGCCCTCCCCCTTGCCGGCCAGGTCGCCCTGGTCACCGGCGCCAGCCGGGGCATTGGCGCCGCGATCGCCCGGGAGCTGGCCGGCGCCGGTGCCACCTTGGTGGTCAACTACGCCAGTTCCCCCGAGGCCGCTGAGGCGATGGTGAACGAGATCCAGGCGGCGGGCGGCAAGGCCTGGGCCCATCGGGCCAATGTGGCCGATGAACAGCAGGTGGAGGCGATGGTCAAGGCGGTGCTGGAGCGGGAGGGTCGCCTGGATGTGCTTGTCAACAATGCCGGCATCACCCGCGATGGCCTGCTGATGCGCATGAAGACCGCCGATTGGCAGAGCGTGATCGATCTAAACCTCACCGGCGTGTTTCTCTGCACCCGAGCCGTCAGCCGCTCGATGCTCAAGGCCCGCAGCGGCCGCATCATCAACATCACCTCCGTGGTCGCCCTGTTCGGCAACCCCGGCCAGGCCAATTACAGCGCCGCTAAGGCCGGTGTGATCGGCTTGACCCGCAGCACCGCCGCTGAATTCGCCAGTCGCGGCATCACGGTGAATGCGGTGGCGCCAGGTTTTATTGATAGCGACATGACTAAAGACCTCGACAAGGAGCCGATTCTCAAGGCCATCCCCCTGGGCCGCATGGGCCAGAGCGCCGAGGTGGCCGGCGCCGTGCGTTTCCTGGCCGCCGATCCCGCCGCCGCCTACATCACCGGCCAGGTGCTGCAGGTGGACGGGGGCATGGTGATGCGCTGAGCCGATATAATCGGCAGGCAATTCCTGGGGGATTAAATATCCTTCAGAAATCCCCTGCTATTTCCTGGTCGATCAGGGCATCGAGGGTGGCCGCCGTGCGCACCAGGCTCTGGTAGCGCTGGATTAAGCGCCGATTGCGCTCTAACCAGCTGGCCGCATCGGCCCCCGCCGCGGGCACTTGGCCGCCACCATCGAGCAATTCCAACTCCCCCTGCTGGCCAATCAAGGCCACCACCAGATCGCTGATGCGCTGGCGACGATCCTGCTTCCGCTGGGCCGGCGGGCCGGATCCCTGGTGGCTTGGCTGGCCGGCGGCTGGATCTGAGGGATCGGCGGGCATCGCGGCGGCGTTCGGTGAAGGCGTGTATGTAGCAGGATCAGGGCCCCTTGGACTGGGCAGCTCTGAGCGGTTTCAACCCACCAGCGGACCCTGGCTGCGATCCCCCAGCCTTTGATCCCCCAGCCTTCGATCCCCCAGCAGAGGCGGCCCAGCAGGCTGGCGCCAGCCTGCCGTTCTGCACTGTGCTGGGCTGCGATGCCTCTGGGGTGGAGGGCCTTTCGGCGGCGGCCCAGGCCAGCTTGCGGGCCGCGGCGCTGGTGGCGGCCCCGCGTCGCCTGCTGCCCCAGCTGGAGCGGTGGTTACACAGCTCTGGCGCTCCAAAGATCTATTCATCAGGCTCCCCTTCAGGCCTTCCATCGAGCATCACCTCAGCCGGCATCTGGCCTGGGCGGCTGATCGCCAGCGATCAGCCGGAGCTGCTGATGGAGGAATTGGCAGCGGCTTTTGGGGCAGCTGTGCCGATGGTGGTGCTGGCCAGTGGCGATCCGCTCTGGTTTGGCATTGGACGGCTACTGCTGCAGCGGTTTGGGGTCGAGCGGCTGCGGTTCCAGCCAGCCCCCACCTCTTTGCAGCTGGCCTTCGCCCGCATTGGTCGCCCCTGGCAGGACGCCAGTTGGATCAGCCTGCACGGCCGCGATAGCGAGCCCCTGGCGGCTGCCCTGCAGCGGCGGCCCCCCGCCCTGGCGGTGCTTACAGATCCGGGCCGCGGCGGTGCCGAGGCGGTGCTGACCCTGTTGAGGGCCTCCGGCCTGCAGCGGGCCTATGGGGTGTGGCTGTGCGAGAAACTCGGACACCCGGATGAGCGGGTGCGGCGCCTCGATCCGGAGCGGCCCCTGGTTGATCTGGGGGACCCCCTGCAGCTGGTGCTGCTGATTGCCGAGCCCCCCGCCCCGCCCGCCAATCCGGAAGACCTGCCCCTGTTTGGCATTGACGATGGCCTGTGGCTGCAGCATGCCGATCGCCCCGGCCTGATGACCAAGCGGGAGGTGCGCGTGCAGGTGTTGGCGGATCTGGAGCTGCCGGCCTGCGGCGTGCTCTGGGACCTGGGCGCCGGCGTCGGTTCCATCGGCCTGGAGGCCCTGCGCCTGCGGCCCTCTTTGGCCCTCTGGGCCCTGGAGCGCCGAGGTGGATCAGCTGCCCTGATCGCCGCCAATGCCGAGCGGTTGGGGGTGAGCCCGGCCAGCATCCAGGAGGGCCAGGCCCCGGAGGCCCTCAGCGGTTTTCCCGATCCCGATCGGGTGGTGATCGGCGGCGGCCGTGAGCGGCAGGCGGTGCTCCAGGTGGTGCTGGCGCGGCTGCGGCCGGGGGGCCTGGTGGTGATCCCCCTGGCCACCCTGGAATCCCTGGCCGAATTGAAGGCACCGCTGCAGGCCAGTGGCCTGCGCATTTCTGTGAGCCAACACCAGAGCTGGCGCGGTGCCCCGCTGGCCGATGGCACGCGCCTGGCGCCGATGAACCCGGTGCTGGTGCTGAAGGGCAAGCGCTATTGAGCTGGCCGCCTGAGCTGGTTTGGTAGCCGCATGGGGCACTTGCCGATGCCTCAAAAAATATTTGGATGGCGCAAAGGTTATCAAGATGCCGAATAAATTATCCATTGGCAGGATCGCTGAAACAACGATCTTTATGGCGATTTCCCCGAGCCTGCCCTAGGGCAGGCTCTAGAGCCTAATTAGCTGCCCTAGAGCCGGCTCCAGAGCCTATTTAGCTGCTTTAGAGACTGCCTAGTTTGACTGGATTGGGCTAGTCAGGGGCCTTGAGTTCGATCGCGGCCTCACTGCCTACTTTTAGACCCAGCGCTTCTGCTTGGCCCGCGGCCAATTCCACCACGCTTTCCACCAGCTCATCGGGTCCGTAGGCGCGGCAGGGCAAGTGCATGCAGGGCTTGGTTTTGGCCTCAATCGCCACCACCCGCTGGTCGCGAATGAACAGCATGTCCAGAGGCTCTGGCGTGCGGTGCATCCAAAAGCGGGCCAGGGTTGGGCTGCCGAAGTCAAACCACATGCCCCGCAGCGTTGGTAATGCCGGCCGCAGCTGCAAGCCAAAGCTGAACTGGCGCTCTCCCCGCGGCACCTCCAGGCCGATGCAGCGACCGCCCGGCAGGCACCAGCGCGCCTCAACCGGCAGGAATTGGGGCGGGCTTGCCAGCGCCGGCCGGGCGACAGGAGAGCGCGCCACTGGCGCCCCCTTCCCTGCTGCCACCAGCAATCTGGCCGGAACAGGTGGCGCCGCCTGGCTGCTAGTCACCACCAGGTTGTGAGTAATTGACCGGCTAGGGGTACTTGCCAGTCCAGGAATCACCGCCAGGCCGCTAATAACCGTCAGTCCGCTAATAGCAGCCAGGCCGGGAATCAGGGCGGCTGGAATTGATGCTACGCGGGGCGGTTGATATGACGGTCTTGGCTTCATGGGGTGGTTTCGGGCTGGCTGTGGGGCAGGCGCTCAGCCAGGCAGTAGCCCTGGCCGCGCACGGTGTGCAGCAAACGGCGCTCGCCATCTTGCTCCAATTTCTGGCGCAGGTAGCGCACGTATACCTCGATTACATTGCTGGCGGTGGCTTGCTGATCTTTCCACACATTGCGGAGGATCTGATCCCTGCTCACCACCGTACCTTTGCGCTCTAGAAACAGCAGCAAAAGCTGATATTCCCGGGCGGTAAGGGCCACTGACCTGTTGCCTCGCTTCACCTGGCGACCCAGCGGATTCACCACCAGATCCCCCACCTGCATCAATTGGATTGGGATTTGGGCCCGTTGGGATATCTCCAGGTGCAGCCGCAGTCGCATCAGCAGATCACTGGGGCCCTGCTGGGACAGCCAGAAGTCGTCGGCGCCGCAGCTGAGGCATTGCACCCGGCCCTCAACGCTGTCGGTTCCCACATCCAGCAACAGCGGAATGCTGGCGTAACGCTGCCTGAGCTCAGCGATTCGACCCTGGGCACTGGCCGAGAGCAGTACCGCCTGGGGGGCTGGCAGGGGCTCCAGCTGCGGCTCCGTCTGCGGCTCTGTCTGCGGGTCTATCTGCTCGGTGGCGCCAGTTTCCAGCAGCGGCCTGTAGCCGGAAGCCTGCAGGCGAGTGGCCAGGGCCAGCGCTTCTTTACCCAGTAGCAGCACCACCGGTGCGCCGGGTTCAGGGGCATCGCTCATGCCGGTGCCGGCAGGCTGCCGTCCAGGTGGGCGCCCGGTTTAGCCACGTGGGGCAATCCCCAGCCCAACTTGTTGCGCAGCACCTGGAAAAACTCGTGATCCCCCAGCCTGACAAAGCGCACCGGATGATCGCTGCGTCGAATCAGCACGCGATCCTCGGGCCAGATGTAACAGCCGGCACTGCCATCCACCACCATCATCAGCCGCTCGGGAGTGGCGGGAAAGATCGTTACCGGCTCGAGATCGCTGAATACCAGAGCCCGGGAAGCCAGGGAGTGGGGGGCGATCGGGGTCACCTGCAGCACCGGGCAATTGGGGGTGATCACCGGGCCGCCGGCACTGAGGGCATAGGCCGTGGAGCCGGTGGGGGTGGAGAGGATGACGCCGTCGGCGGCGATGTCCACGGGCACGTGGCGGCCGATGGCAATCTCGAAATGGCACATGGAGGTGAGTGGCTCCCGGTGCAGGGCCATCTCGTTGAGGCAGAGCACCTCCCAGCGGCGCTGTTCGCCACGCATCACGCTCACGATCAGCATTGTGCGCTCTTCCACCTTCCAGTCCCCGGCGATCACCCGATCGAGAACGCTGTCCAGATGGCTGAGGTAGGCCTCGGCCAGGAAGCCCAGGTGACCGGTGTTGATGGTGAGGATCGGCACGCCGATCGGTGCCGTCTGGCGAGCGGCCGAGAGCACGGTGCCATCGCCGCCGAGCACCAGGGCCAGGCTCAGATCTGCAGTGAAACTGGCGGGCACGCAGGCGGCAAATCCCTGGGTGCGCAGGTATTGGTCGGGGTTGGCGAAGCCCACCATGCCGCCGGAGCTACTCACCCGCACCACCTCCATGCCGGCATTGCGCAGGCGGGCTTCAATGGCGTCGCCGGTGGTGACGGCCAGGTTTTTGCCGTCATTCACGATCAGTCCAACGCGGGGCACCGATCGAGGGCAGGGGGCTAATGGAGTTTATGGCGAGCGGTCGCCCCTGGCTCAGAACTGCTCCAGGAAGCGCAGATCGCCGGTGAACAGGCGGCGGATGTCGTCGATGCCGTGGCGCACCATGCAGAAGCGCTCCACCCCCAGGCCGGCGGCAAAGCCACTCCAGCGCTCCGGATCGAGGCCCATACCGCGGATCACGGCTGGATCCACCATGCCGCAGCCCATCACCTCCAGCCAGCGGCCGCGCCATTGCACGTCCACCTCGGCCGATGGTTCGGTGAACGGGAAGTAGCTGGCCCGGAACCGCACTGGCAAATCGCCAAAGAACTGCTGCAGAAATGTTGTAACCGTGCCGCGCAGGTGGCTGAAGTCGAGGCCTTCATCCAGGGCCAGCAGCTCCACCTGGTGAAACACGGGCGAGTGGGTGGCATCGACGGCGTCGCGGCGATATACCCTGCCCGGGGCCACTATCCTCACCGGCGGTGGATTGTTCTCCATATGGCGGATCTGCACCGGCGAGGTGTGGGTGCGCAGCAGCCTTCCGTCCCCCAAATAAAAGGTGTCCTGCATATCCCGGGCTGGATGGTGCTCGGGGATATTTAGGGCGGTGAAATTATAGTAATCCGTTTCAATCTCTGGGCCCTCTGATACTCGGTAGCCGAGGCCGGCAAAGATGTCAACCACCTCCTCGATTGTGCTGATCAGGGGGTGGCGGTGGCCCGGGGGGATGTAGCTGCAGGGGGTGGTGACATCGAGGCTCTCCTTGGCGATGCGCTCGGCCATGGCCCGCGACTTCACCGCCTGCACCCGCTCGCTCAGCAAGCTCTGCAGCTGTTCCTTGAGCAGATTGGCCCGCTGGCCCACCAGGGGCCGCTCGTCGCCGGGCAATTTGCCCATCGCCCCCAGCACCGCCGAGAGGCGACCCTTCTTGCCCAGCCAGCCCACCCGCAGTTCCTCCAGTTGGGCGGCGCTGGAGGCCGCCTGGATTTCGGCGGCAGCGGCCTGCTCCAGGGCCGCAAGTTGGTCGGTGAGCTGCTGCAGGGAAACGGTGGCGCTCACGACGGTGTCGGGCTTGGGGGCAGGGGACAGACTGTACGAATCAGCCCCCTGTGCCGGCCATGGAGCCCCTAAGGATCCTAATTAGCAACGACGATGGGGTGTTCGCGGAGGGGATCCGCAGCCTGGCGGCGGAGGCCGTGGCCCGGGGCCATCAGGTGAGCGTGGTTTGCCCCGATCAGGAGCGCTCGGCCACCGGCCATGGCCTCACCCTGCAGACCCCGATTCGGGCCGAGCGGGCCGATCAGCTGTTCGTGGAGGGGGTGCGGGCCTGGGCCTGCAGCGGCACCCCCAGCGATTGCGTCAAGTTGGCCCTGTTTTCCCTATTGGATCACTGGCCAGATTTAGTGCTGTCGGGCATCAATCATGGCCCCAATCTCGGCACAGATGTGCTCTACTCCGGCACCGTGAGCGCAGCGATGGAGGGCACGATCGAGGGCTTGCCGGCCCTGGCCGTGAGCAGCGCCGATTACCGCTGGCGCCAATTTGCCGCCGCCGCCGAGCTGGCCCTGGATGTGGCGGAGCGGATGTTGGCTGCGGGTTGGCCCCCCAGCACCCTGCTCAACCTCAACGTGCCGCCCCTGCCTGCGGAGCAGATTGGGCCCCTGCGCTGGTGCCGCACGGCGGTGCGCCGCTACACAGACCAGTTTGAGCAGCGGGTGGATCCCCGCGGCCGCAGCTATTACTGGTTGGCCGGTGAGGTGGCCAACGACCTGGAGGCCCAGGTGGCGGGACCGGCGCACTGGCCCGTCGATGTGGCCCAAGTGCAGGCGGGAGGCGTGTCGCTTTCGCCCTTGCAACCGGAGATCTTCTGGCGCGGCGACTGGGCCTCCCTGCCACCTTTGCAGCCTTGAGCTGCAGCTGGCGCTTCAGTTGGCGGTGGAGGAGCGGTGGATGCGCTGCAACAGCCAGAGGCTGATCCAAAGGCCGATCAGATGGCCGAACAGCACCTGGGTGTTGCCCAGCACCGAGAACATTTCGATTGAGGTGATCGGCAGGCCCACCACCCGGCCGGCGCTGCCGGGCGCCATTTGGATCTGGGCTCCGAAGAAGCCAGGCACCTGTTGGGAGGCCTGAATACAGAGGCTGCCGGCCAGGGACTGATAGCCGAGCACCGCCAGGGTGAGCCCGGCCAGGTCGGCCAGGATGCCCCGCTTGATCAGCCTTGAGGTCTCCCCCTTGCTGGGGCGCACGGGGGCGTCCAGGGCCCGGCCGCAGCGGATCAGCAGCCCGCTCTGCCAGATCGACCAGATCAATAAAAAGAAGGCCAGGGTGGTGAGCGAGAGCCCTGGTCCCAGACCCAGGGCCCGGGATGAATTGGCGGCCATGCGCCCACCGATGTTGTTGAACAGCAGTACCCCCAGCACCACCACCGCCAGGAGCACCTGGGCCCACAAGCGCAACCAGCCCAGTCGCCTCAGGGCTGCCGAAATGCGTTGAATATCCAATCGATCGGCCATGGCCGCCCCCCGCCGGGGCCTGGCCCCCACACTGTTCCCAAATTGCCATGCCAGCTGGGCCGGGAACCACTGGGTGGCAGGATCCCAGCCAAGCTGCCCGCCCCCATCGCGTTGATTCCCCTGCGCTCACCCCTGGACGCCCTGCGGCCCACGGCGATCGCCCTGGGCAGTTTCGACGGCTTGCACAGGGGGCATCGCCGGGTGATCGAGGCGATCGCCTCCGGCGACCCATCGGGCCAGGCCATCCCCACGGTGGTCAGTTTTTGGCCCCATCCCCGCGAGGTGCTTTACGGCGATACCCGCCTGCGGCTGGATCTACCAGAGGAGAAGCTGGAGCTGCTCGCCCCCCTGGGTATCCGCCAGTTGGTGCTGGTGCCGTTCAATCGCCAGCTGGCGGCCCTCAGCCCCGAAAGCTTCGTGGAGCAGGTGCTGGTGGGCCAGCTGCAGGCCAGCTGCATCGCCGTCGGCGATAACTTCCGTTTCGGGGCGGGTCGCAGTGGAGACAGCGCCGCCTTGGTGCGCATCGCCGCGGGCCTGGGGGTGCGGGTGAGCGTGTTGCCGATGCTCTGGGACGGTGCTGAGCGGGTGAGCAGCAGCCGCATCCGCCGGGCCCTCGCCGCCGGTGATCTCAGCGAGGCTCAGCGGTTGTTGGAGCGGCCCTACCGCTTCAGCGGGGTGGTGGTGCAAGGCCGGGGTCTGGGGCGCCAGTTGGGTTGGCCCACCGCCAATTTGCAGGTGGATGGTCGCAAGTTTTTGCCCCGGGAAGGGGTCTATGCCGCCTGGGCCTGGCTTGGGGCGCAGCGATGGGCGGCGGTGATGAACCTGGGGCCCCAGCCCACCGTGGATCCCACCGCCCCTTCCTCGGTGGAGGTGCATCTTTTGGATTTTCAGCAGCAGTTGCTCGGTGAGTCGCTGCGGGTGGAGCCGCTGGCCTGGATCCGCTCCCAGCAGCGATTTCAGGATGTGCAGGCCCTCAGCGACCAGATTGGCCGCGATGCCCAGCTGGCCCGGCAGACCTGCCAGGCACAAGCAGAACTAGAGAAAATCAATTATTAAAGTTAAATATTCTAGAAAAGCTGGGCTACTGCTGAGGGTAGTCATGGAGCCGGAAGGGTTTGCAGGATGCAGAAGTGCAAAGATGGTGATTCTTCAAGGCTTCCTTGACCGCAACTAAATCAGTTTGATTGGGATTTGCTCGGGTTGATTTAGCTCCAACTGCACACAGCGCGCCCCCGTAAGGGCTTGCCCTGCAAGGGGTCGCCTCGAATCTCGCCTGATCAGAGCGGTGAAATTTGGGGTTTTTGGGCTGGCCTAAATCGGTTCTAGCCCTGCGGCTGGCTGTCCAAGCTTTGACTGCCGTCAGGTTGTCGGGTAGGCGTGGGTAAGGCCCCAGCCGATAAAAACGGCGATACCCCCCAGCAGCAGAATTCCGGATATCAGTACCAGCATGGGGCTGTCAGATCCACCCTGCTCCATTGCCTTCTATCCAGCGCCCGCTCACCTTAAGCAGCCCCCCAAACGCCTCCATGGTCTCCGCTGTCAATCCCACACCTGGCCAGCCGGCATCTGAGCTTGCGGTGCATCGCCTGCTGGATGCCAACTTGGATAGAGCCCGCGAGGGCCTGCGGGTGCTGGAGGACTGGGCTCGCTTTGGCTTGGATCGCGCCGATCTGGTGGCCCGCTGCAAGCACCTGCGCCAGCGACTGGGCAGTTGCCATGCCGATCGGTTCAAGCTGGCGCGCCACACCGCCACCGATCCGGCCACCGGCATGGGCCACCCCGCCCAGGCGGAGCGCCTCAGCCCTGGCCAGATACTGGCCGCCAATGCCGGCCGGGCCCAGGAGGCCCTGCGGGTGATCGAGGAATTTGCCCGCAGCGGCGAGCCCCAGCTGGCGCAAGAGGCCGCCGCTGTGCGCTATGAGCTCTATGACTTGGAGGTGGATCTGCTGCGGGCCAACCTTTTGCAGTCGAGCGGCGTCGAACGCCGCCAGCTTTTGCAGCGCTGTCACCTCTACCTGGTGACTAGCCCGGTGCCCAACCTGATGGAAATGGTGGCCGCTGCCCTCGCCGGCGGGGTGCGGCTGCTGCAATACCGAGCCAAGCCGGGGGCCACTGCCGCCGATGGCAGCCCCCTCAGCGATGGCGAAAGGCTCCAACAGGCGCGGCAGCTGCGCCAACTCTGCGCCCGCCATGGGGCCCTGTTCATCGTCAATGACCGCATCGACCTGGCCCTGGCGGTGGAGGCTGATGGGGTGCATTTGGGCCAGGGGGATCTGCCCCCCGCCGTGGCCCGGGCCCTGCTGGGTCCGGACCGCCTGATCGGCCGCAGCACCCATGGTCTGGAGCAGATCCAGCAGGCCGTGGCCGATGGCTGTGACTACGTGGGGGTAGGCCCGGTGGCGGCGACCCCCACCAAGCCCGGCCGTCTACCGGTGGGCTTGGTGGCCGTGAGCAATGCCGCCGCCGCTTGTCCAATTCCGTTTTTTGCCATCGGCGGCATCGATGCGCCTGGCCTGCCGGCGCTGCGGGCCGCCGGTGCCACCCGGGTGGCGGTGGTGCGGGCGATCACCGAGGCGGCCAATCCGGAGGCCAGCGCCCGGGAGCTACTGGCGGCCTTGGAGTGCGAAGCATGAGTGCCTCCGCTAACGGTGAGCCATCAATGGCAGAGCCGCAAATGGCAGAGCCGCAAATGGTTGAGCCACAAATGGTTGAGCCACAAAAAGATGAGCCGCAAAAGGCTGAGATCCAGTTGCGGGTGAATGGCGAGCCGCGCAGCTGTGGGGCGGGGCTCAGCCTGGATCAGGCCCTGGAGCGACTCGGCTACCGCCCCCAGTTAGTTGTTGTGGAGTTCAACGGCACGATCTTGCCCCGCAGCCGCTGGAGTGAGCAGCCGGTGGTGGAATCCGACGTGCTGGAGGTGGTCACCATCGTGGGTGGTGGTTCCTAGATTTTCGGTCATCCGCCCTGGCGACTTGGCGCTTCCCACCCGCTCCCCTTCCATGCGGCGCTGCCTGAGCTGGCTGGCCCTGCCAGCCCTGCTGATCTCTTTGTTGTTGGTGCATCCCGAACCCAGTGCAGCCGCCAGTGGAGGCCGCATCGGTGGCGGCAGCTTCCGCTCAGCACCGTCGATGCCCCGCAGCTATGGCGGTGGCGGCTATGGCGGTGGTGGTTATGGAGGGGGGGGTGGCTATCGCGGCGGTGGCATTGGCTTCCCCTTCCTGCTGCCGATCTTTGGCTTTGGTGGCGGTGGCCTGTTTGGCTTTTTGCTGCTGATGGCTGTAGTCGGTCTGATCGCCAATGCCCTCCGCGGCGGCGGCGGCGGTGGGCCAGCCCTCTCCTATGGCGATGGCCCGATGGCCAGTGCTGCCCGTGCCGATGGGCCTGTCTCGATCGCCCAGGTGCAGCTCGGTCTGTTGGCCTCTGCCCGCGATCTGCAAGCTGATCTGCGCCGCTTGGCCGCCACTGCCGACACCTCTAGCAATCTGGGGCTGCAACGGGTGCTGCAGGAGACCAGCCTGGCCTTGCTGCGCAATCCAGATCTCTGGGTATATGCGGCGGTGGAGGTGGGCCAGGTGCCCTTTGTCTCGGCGGAGAGCACATTCAATCGCCTCTCGATGGCGGAGCGCTCCAAATTGGATCGGGAGCTCACCACCAATGTGCAGGGGCAACGGGCTGATGAGCTATCACAGAAGGTGGGAGACAGCGATGCCACCAGCGACTTCATTGCCATCACCCTGCTGCTGGCCAGTCGCAGCCGGCTCAACCTCCAGGGCGGTGGCAGTGGGGAGGCCCTGCGCAACAGCCTGCAGGTATTAGGTGGCGTGAGCGCCGATGACCTGCTGGCTTTGGAGGTGATCTGGCAACCGGAGGGAATCGGCGAGGTGCTGAGCACTGAACAGCTGATTACCGCCTACCCGCAATTGGCACATCTATAGGTTTTTATATCTATTAAGGGGGCGGGCCGGCTCTCCCTGGGCCTGGCCCTGATAACGCTGGAACTCAGCCCACTTGGCTTGACGCAGGCTGCTCATATGGCTATGGGATAGGCCCAATCCGGCCTGGGCGAGCGGGCTTGCCACAGCTTGCTTCTGCTGCTGTGGCAGTGCTGTGGCAGCCGGCGGATCGCTGCTGTGGCGCTCCTGCTGCATCTTTTACTGAGACTCTCAATAGCCGCCATTTCGTCGCCCCAGCCAGTTGAGAGCCATTGCGGCATCAGGGCTTGATTGGCCTTGTCTCGCCTTTTTCAGAGCTTCCTTAAGCCTCACTAATTGCCGCATCGCTGCCATTAGTGAGGCTTCATGCTAGGCAATTAACCGGGCGATTTCAGACCGTTTTGGTGAAAGGTTTTATCACTATCTAGGCATTGCTGCAGCGCCATCCCGGCGGCATACCGGTGGGAACCGACCTAGGAGCTGCTGATTTTCTTGTGTTGGCTGCAGATCGCGAGGAGACGCTGGTTGATTTTCTGTTTTTGTCCCCAGCTTCCCCTGTTCGCCTCTCCGCCTTTCCCTCCGCTTTGGTGCCTTTCCGGCTCTGAAATGCGCTTGTTCCGCATCTGACTTGCCTAGCCACCGGAAGCCCAGCGCCCTTTGTGAATGCTTGCGAGCCGGAAGCGCGCGCCATTTTCCGCCTCTGAAATGCCTTGCTCCGGCCCGAGCTTCCGTGGTCCTCCCTCTGAAATGCCCCTGCTCCTGCCCCAGCATCCGCATCCCTCGCCTCTGTTTTGCGCCCTGCCGTGCGTCTGAAATGCCTTGCTCCGCCTGTGAAATGCCTTTGCGAGCAGAAAGTCCGCGCCTTTTTCCGCCGTTGAAATGCCTTGGCCTGGTGCTTGCCAGCCGGTTGGGCGCGGATTTTCCGCGTCTGAAACGCCTTTGGTTTGGGCAAGAGCGAAGCCGTTACCAGGGGGAAAAGGGTTTGTGGGTCAGTGTTTTTGGGTAAAGGTGGCCTGGTTGGCAGCGTTGGCGTGAATGGGGTGATAGGATTTTGGACTGCGCCACCGAAGGGGAACCCCGAGGGAGCGCGGACTACGACGAAGAAGGCGAGAGCCGACGGTGT
>CANHSW010000010.1 GCA_947463165.1 Cyanobacteriota bacterium | reverse complement strand
GGCAAGCCGAAAGTCTTGTCAGAAGCCCCAGTGACAGCCCCTCCAGAAGCCGCACAAGCTGAATTAACGAGGTCAAAAAAAAAGCGGAGGTGCCACCTCCGCCTCGGTTCTCCCTTGCCCGACCCTGTGAAAGGTCGCCCACTGATTTTGCGGATTCAGCCCCAAAGAGAGTGTGTCCATTGGCACCTTATGGCGACAGCGGTGAGCCATCCCACACATCAACTTTGGACCAAGCCAAGCGGCCGTGGATCAAGCCAAAAAGCTAATAACGATCAGCCCAGGCGCTGACGGGCCGCGGCCGCCTCGCAGGCCCGCCAGGTGATCGCCATCTCGGTGAGGGTGGGGCTCTGCCAGCCGGCACTGGGCCAGCAGGCGCCGTCCACCACCAACAGGTTCGGCACCTGCCAGCACTGGTTGAACGGATTCACCACCCCCCGATCGGCCGTTGCCGCCATGCGGGCACCGCCCAGTTCATGGATGTAATAGCCCGGTGGCGGAGCGTCAGGGCTCACGGCCAGGCTGGTCTTCAACCAGGGCTCCAGCAAAGGCAGTACGAACAGGTCTTCAATCGCTCGGATGCAGCCCCCGGCGGCCGAGACCACCGCCTGCATGCGCCGGTGCATGTGGGCCACCATCCGCCGCTCGTTGTCGCCCCAGCGCATCGAGATGTGGGGCACCGGCAGGCCCCAGGCATCCACCTGGCCAGCATCGAGGCTCAGTTGGTTGCTGGCCTGGGGCAGCACCTCGCCATGGGCGATCAGGAAGCCCACCGCCTCTCCCCGGCGCCGCTGCAGCAGTTGGGGTGGATCAAAGCGTTGCAGAGCTGTCCAGATGCCATAGCCGCGCTGGAAGTCCACCGGGCCATCCGGCTGGGGGCCGCGGCGGCCCCGGGCGTCGAGCTGCAGGGTGTTGGGGATGAAGCAACTGCCAGCGCCGGATAGTTCGCTCGCTGCAGCGGCCGGCACATCTGGCAGGGAGAAGAAGCGGGAGGTGGAGATGTGATCCATCAAATAGCGGCCCAGGCAGCCGGAGCCATCCACCAACCCGCCCAGCCGGTGGCTCTCGCTGGAATGCAACAAGATGCGCAAGCTCTCCAGGGTCGAGGCGCAGAGCACCACCAGCGGTGCGGTCAGCCGCTGCTGCAGCTTGCTGCGCCCATCCACCACCACCAGGGATTCGACGCGATCGCCGCTGGCGTTTAGCTCCACATGGCTCACCACAGTCTCGGAGCGCAGCAGCACCCGACCGGTGGCCAGGGCCCGGGCCAGGGTGACGCCACAACTGCTGGACTTGGGCCAGCCGGGGCCGCGGTGCAGGGGGAAGCCGCGGGAGTGGATCAGCGGCAGCCCCAGCTCCCGGGCCAGGCTCTGCTGCAGCCGCAGCTCGCCGGGGGTGAAGGCCAGGGGGGGCTGGAGTTGACCGTCCGGCAGCTGGTCCAGGCCATCCCTGCCGCCATGCACCCCCAGCAATTGCTCCAGGCGGCTGTAGTAGGGGTCCAGGTCTGCATGGCTAATCGGCCAGCTGGGCCCATGGCCATCGCGCTCAGCGGCTTTGAACTCGTAATCGGACAGCCGCAGGGTGATCCCCCCCCAGCTGAGGCTTTTACCGCCCACCTGGCGACCGCGGCTCCACAGGAAGGGGGCATCGGCGGGGGTGGTGTAGGGGTTGGCCCGCTCGTCGGCGAACAGCTCTGGATTCTGTTTCCAGTAGCCGGGGTGGTGTAGCTGGCGGGCGTGCTTGCCGCTGCTCAGATTCACTATCCGCCTGAGGCTGTTGAGCGGCTCCGAGCCCAGGGCCTGACCAGCGCTGAGCTGGGGGCCAGCCTCGAGCACCAAAACCTTCAAACCCCGCTCGGCCAACACCATCGCGGCCACTCCACCGGTGGCCCCGGAGCCCACCACCACGGCATCGGGGCTAAAGCCCTCGGGCAGGCTGGCATCGGCTGGAAAACCCATAGGGCAGACAATAAAAAACCCCGGCAAAATTAATGCCGGGGCAAGAAAGTTAAACGCTGGTATTTGGTTGCGGGGGCGAGATTTGAACTCGCGACCTTCGGGTTATGAGCCCGACGAGCTACCAGACTGCTCTACCCCGCGGCACCTGTTAAACATACCAGACCACTGACCCAGGACTACTGACCCCAGACCGCTGGCCGGCTCCGCGCAGCCGGCTTCAGGAGCGCAGTTCTCCGGCCACCTCCAGCCGCAGATGGGGCGCCAGCTCCATGAAGCCAGCTCGCATCTCCTCGAGGGTCATCGGGGTCAGCCAGTCGAGCTGCTCCAGCAGGTGCAGCGCCACGGCGTGCTTGGCCCGGCCGGAGCCGTCCTCCACTTTGATCGCCAGGCCCATGCCCGCCCCGACGCGACTGAGGCACTGGACGCCCTCGGCGCCGCCCTTGCTGAGCACCTGGCCCAGGCCCCGCCGCATCAGTTCGGTGTCAAAGCGGCCCTCGCCGGCCACCAGCTCGGGATGGGCCAGCATCGAGCGGCTCAGGCGCTCCAGATCGGCCTGGCCGCCAGAGCCGAGATGGGCGAACAGCAGGGCCATCTGGGACAGCTGCAGCTGCAGGGTGGGAGCGCCGCAGTCATCGCGGGCGCTGAGCAGTTCGGCGGCGGGCATGCCGAGCTGCTCGGCCACCCGCTTGAACACCTCCTGCTGGAGGGGATGGTCGAGTTGCAGGTAGCCCTCCGTGGTCCAGCCCATGCGGCGACAGGTGGCCAGGAATGCGGCATGTTTGCCTGAACAGTTGTGCTCCAAGGGGCTGGCGCCGCCCATGGGCACCGGACAGCGCAGCTGGTCGGTGTCGATCTCGGCGCTCCAGAGCAGCCGAAAAGCCTCCCGGGCATGGGCCGGAGAACCGGCGTGGGAGGCGCAGGCAATCGCCAAGCCCCGCTCGCCGTGGCCGCCCTGATCGGCGGCCCCACTGGCCACGAAGATCGACGCCTGGAAGGGTTTGAGAGCTGAGCGCACGAAGCTCAGCGACTGGGGATCTCCGGCCTTGAGCAGCACCCGGCCGCGGCTGTCGCACACGGCCGCATGCACCCGATGGCGCGATTCAACAATTCCATCGCGCAGCAGCCGCACCTCTAGGGGCGGCGTACCGACACGGCTGGACCCACCGAAGCTGGATGACAGGGTCATGGCAAGGGTTGGCGCTAAGCGGTGACCCCAGGGGCCTGGTTCAAAGAGCCTGACAGAGCCCCGCACCGAGCAACAGGGCGATGGCCATCAAGCCCAGGCCCTGCCGCAGCCGCACCAGCACGGGCCGCACTTGATGGGTGGCCACCAGCAGGTCCTGCTGGCGCCAAGCCAGGGGTTTGGGCCAGACATGGCCGTCGTACCAACCCGATTCCTCGTAGTCGACGCTGTCGCTGAGCAGGCGTCTTTGCACATAACTCCAGCCCAGCCACTGGCGCCCCAGCAACAGGCCTGGCAGGGCGATGGCCGCCAAGGCCGCCAACAGCACCAGCTTGGCTGGATCAGAGCGCAGACTCCAGCTGCCCGTGGCCACGATCAGTGTTAAGGGCAGCAGCAGCAGCCAGCTGATCGCCAGCGGTTTTAGCAGGCCCGCCAGATCGGTGCTGGGCCAGGCGAAAAACCAAGAATTACAGAGCTGCTGATATTCCTGCAGGGGCCGTTGCTCGGGGGGGACCGGGCAGCTCACGGCATTCACGAATCAAGACCCGGGTAGCTGGGGTGAGCTTAGGTAGCGCTCCTGCTGGCCGTGGCCCCAGAAGGCCTCCAGGTCGTAGTAGGCGCGCTCCGAGGGGGTGAGCACATGCACGATTAACTCGCCGTAATCCAGCAGCACCCAGCTGCCCTCGCGCTGGCCCTCCCGGCGCAGGGGCAGGCGACCGATCTCCTCCTCCAGCTTCTCTTCCACCGAGCGGGCGACGGCGCGCACCTGCACATCGGAAAGACCGCTGCAGATTACGAACCAGTCGGCCAGGGAGCTCACCTCATCCACCCGGATCAGCCGGATGTCGACGGCCTTGCGGTCGTCACAGGCTTCTGCCGCCAGGCGCGCCAGGGCTTCGCTGTCCAGGGCCCGGGCGGGCGGGGCTTCAGCCATAGACATTCTCACTGCTCACAGATTGGCGGGAACCCTGCTGCTGAGCCATCTCGGCGCGGGCTTTACCAGCACTCTTGCGCAGTGCCTCCAGGCGGTCTTCGTAAAAGGTGCGTTTTTTCTTCTTGCGGGTCTGCTCCACCAACTCCTTGAGCGCTCCCCCCAGGCTCTTGTAGGCGTTCGGCAAGCTGTAGCCAAACCGGCAGGCCAGGTCGATGGCGCGCTCATCGGCCTCGATGGCGTCGCGCAGCCGCTTTTCTGAATTGTTCTTTACGTAGAGGCGGTAGCCGGAGAAGCCGGACAGCCCCACGGCCAGCAACAGCAGCAGGCCGTCCTGCACCCACAGCTCGCCGATGGCACCGCCGATGCCGATGGCCAGCGCCGCCATCTCCCAGCCATCGCGGGGCACCGCATCGTTCTGGATGCGGCCCACCTCGTGCCAGAACAACAGGTTGCGGTGGTCTAGGGCCAGGGCGTCCCATTTCTCCAGGTCCACCTGGATTTCCACCTCATCGCGGCCGATTTCTTCGATCGTGATCAGCGGCGGCTCCACGGAGGCGGCTGCTTCCACGAAAACCCAGCTCTGCATTTCCGGGGGCAAGAGCCCCTTCAGGCGCTGGAGTTCACTCATTACCTGGGTTCACTCACCGATGCTGGGCTCAGGTTAGCCATGTTCGCAGCAAGCTTGGAAAAAGCTCACCAGGGGGGAGGGGAGGCATGAGAGGCTAGGCAGGTTTGGCCTACAGACCTCGCCCATGCCCCGTCGCACGGATCTCAGGCGCATCCTGCTGCTGGGGTCGGGCCCGATCGTGATCGGCCAGGCCTGTGAATTCGATTACTCCGGCACCCAGGCCTGCAAGGCGCTGCGCGCCGAGGGTTTCGAGGTGGTGCTGGTGAATAGCAATCCGGCCTCGATCATGACCGATCCGGACATGGCGGATCGCACCTACATCGAGCCGCTCACCGCCGAGGTGGTGACCCGGGTGATCGAGATCGAGCGGCCCGATGCCCTGCTGCCCACCATGGGCGGTCAGACCGCCCTCAACCTGGCGGTGACCCTGGCCGAAAACGGCACCTTGGCGGCCCATGGCGTGGAGTTGATCGGCGCCAATCTGGCGGCGATTCGCAAGGCGGAAGATCGCCTGCTGTTCAAGCAGGCGATGGAGCGCATCGGGGTGACGGTGTGTCCCTCCGGCATTGCCAACACCATGGAACAGGCCGAGACGGTGGGGGAGGCCATCGGCGGCTTCCCGCGCATCATTCGACCCGCCTTCACCATGGGCGGCAGTGGCGGCGGCATCGCCTACAACCCGGAGGAGTATCGGGCCATTTGCAATAGCGGCCTGGATGCTAGTCCTGTAAGCCAAATATTGATCGAAAAATCACTGCTGGGCTGGAAGGAGTTCGAGCTGGAGGTGATGCGCGACACCGCAGATAATGTGGTGATTGTCTGCTCGATCGAGAACCTCGATCCGATGGGCGTGCACACTGGTGACTCGATTACCGTCGCCCCTGCCCAGACCCTTACCGATCGCGAATACCAGCGATTGCGCGATCAGTCGATCGCCATTATCCGGGAGATAGGCGTAGATACTGGTGGCAGCAATATTCAGTTTGCCATCAATCCCGCCAACGGCGATGTGGTGGTGATTGAGATGAATCCCCGCGTCTCCCGCTCCTCGGCGCTGGCCTCTAAGGCCACCGGTTTCCCGATCGCAAAGATCGCCGCTCGCCTGGCGGTTGGCTACACCTTAGATGAAATTGTCAACGACATCACTGGCGCCACTCCCGCCTGTTTTGAGCCAACAATTGACTACGTAGTTACCAAAATTCCGCGCTTTGCCTTTGAAAAGTTCCAAAACAGCCCGGCGGTGCTCACCACTTCAATGAAGTCGGTGGGAGAGGCGATGGCGATCGGCCGTTGCTTTGAGGAGTCGTTTCAAAAGGCGCTGCGCTCCCTGGAAACTGGCCATGCCGGCTGGGGTTGCGACCGGCCCGATCAGCCCGCCGAGCCCGCGGCGATCGATCGGGCCCTGCGGGTGCCCACGCCGGAGCGGATTTTTGCGGTGCGCAAGGCGATGTTGGCCGGCCGCAGCGATGCGGACATCCATCGCCTCAGTGCCATCGATCCCTGGTTCCTGGCCAAATTGCGCCTGATTCTGGAGGCCGAGCAGCGCCTGCTGCGGGGCCGCAGCCTTGAGCAGTTGTCGGCTGAGGCCCTACTGGAACTGAAGCAACTGGGCTTCTCGGATCGGCAAATCGCCTGGGCCACCAACAGTGAGGAACTGGCGGTGCGCCGCTGGCGCCAGAGCCTCGGGGTGACGGCCGTGTTCAAGACCGTGGACACCTGCGCCGCTGAATTCGCCTCCCATACCCCCTATCACTACGCCACCTACGAGCGGCCCCTGGAGCGGCTCGATAGCGCCGGCGAGCTACAGCTGGTGCCAGCGGAAAACGAAGTGCAGCCCGAATCGCGCCCCAAGGTGATGATCCTGGGCGGCGGCCCCAACCGCATCGGCCAGGGGATCGAATTCGACTACTGCTGTTGCCACGCCTCTTTTGCCCTGCAAAAGGAGGGTTTTGCAACTGTGATGGTGAACAGCAACCCAGAAACGGTCTCCACCGACTACGACACCAGCGACCGTCTCTACTTCGAACCGCTCACCCTCGAAGACGTGCTCAATGTGATCGAGGCCGAGAAACCCACAGGGGTGATCGTGCAGTTCGGCGGTCAAACACCGCTCAAATTGGCCATCCCCTTGATGCGCTGGCTGCAATCGCCCGAGGGGCTGGCCACCGGCACCCAGATCTGGGGCACATCCCCTGAATCGATCGACAGCGCCGAGGATCGCGAGCAATTCGAGGCGATCCTGCGCCGCCTGGAGATCCGCCAACCGCGCAATGGCTTGGCCCGCAGCCAGGCCGAGGCCCGGCAGGTGGCAGCCCAGGTGGGCTATCCGGTGGTGGTGCGCCCCAGCTATGTACTCGGCGGCAGGGCGATGGAGGTGGTGTTCGACGAAACCGAACTGAACCGCTACATGCTGGAGGCGGTGAACGTGGAACCAGACCACCCAGTACTGATCGACCAATACCTGGAAAACGCCACAGAGGTGGACGTGGATGCGCTCTGCGACATCGATGGTGAGGTGGTGATCGGCGGGCTGATGGAACACATCGAGCCGGCGGGAGTGCACTCGGGCGACTCCGCCTGCTGCCTGCCATCGGTGAGTTTGGGCGCGGCGGCCCTGGCCACGATTCGTGGCTGGAGTCGCCAGCTGGCCCAGGCCCTGCAGGTGCGCGGCCTGATCAATCTGCAGTTCGCCGTGCAGCGCAGTGACGATGGCGCCGAGACGGTGTTCATCATCGAGGCCAATCCACGGGCATCCCGCACCGTGCCCTTCGTGGCCAAGGCCACTGGCGTGCCGCTGGCCAAGTTGGCCAGCCAACTGATGGCCGGTCGGCGTCTGGCGGAACTGGGGCTCAGCTCAGAACCGATCCCCCCCCTGCAGTCGGTGAAGGAAGCGGTGCTGCCCTTCAAGCGCTTCCCGGGCTCCGACACGCTGCTTGGACCGGAAATGCGCTCCACCGGCGAAGTGATGGGCACGGCAAAAAGCTTTGGCTACGCCTATGCCAAGGCTGAGCAGGCTGCCGGGGAAGCCCTGCCCACCACAGGTCGGGTGTTCCTCTCCACCCATGATCGCGACAAGCCCTCGCTGCTGCCGGTGGCCCGGCGATTGGCCGAGCTGGGCTTCGAGTTGGTAGCCACCGAGGGCACGGCCGCGGCGCTGCGCCAGGCCGGTTTGAGCGTGGAGGCGATCCTCAAGGTGCATGAGGGGCGCCCCAATATCGAGGATGCCATTCGCTCCCGGCTTATCCAGCTGGTGATCAACACCCCGGTGGGTCGTCAGGCCGCCCACGACGACACCTACCTGCGCCGAGCCGCCCTCGACTACGCGGTACCCACCGTCACCACCCTGGCTGGAGCGAGAGCGACCGTCGAGGCGATCGCAGCCCTCCAAAACCAGCATCTGGAGATCCATGCCCTCCAGGATTTGCATCCTCTGGCGGCCTGAGCTGACAAGCCGCTTGCCTAGCTGGCTTGCCTAGCTGGCCTGGCCGCCAGTCACCTCTGGCTTCAGGGGGCTTCAGGGGGCTCAAGGGTAGTGATTAGGGTTGTCACAGCCGCTCCCGATTAACTTGACCACCCTTGCCAGCCCAGCCCAGGTCGCCCCCGGTAGCGACTGCGTTGCGGCCTTCCGGGCCGCCTATGAAAATCGCTACACCTGGGAACCTGGTTTCGGCGGCTACCGGGGCCGCTGCCTATGGCAGCAGGGGGAGCGGCAACTGGAGGGCAGCTTCCAGGTGGGGGCAGATCTCAAGGCCAGCGTGGAGGGCATTGACGATGCCGAGGTGCACAAGGCGATCGCCTCACAACTATGGGAAGTGGCCATCCACCGGGTGCGGCGCAGTTTTGAACAGACCCATGGCGCAAACAGCTTCACGGCAGGCGACACCGATTCCGTGGGTCTTGAGGTGATTGTGGGCGGCAAAAATACCGGTGACCGTTATCGTATTAAAAACGATGTGGTGACTATGGTTCACCGTCACATCCACGGTACGGTGGTGACTATTTTCACTGAGAGCACTACCGACACTGGCCATGGCTACCTCAGCCACAGCTATTCCAGTCAGTATGCCGATCCCGCCACGGGGGAGCTCCGCGGTGGCAAAAGCCAATTTCGCGACAGCTTCCTGTGCCTAGGTGATGGTGGTCCCTGGGTGCTCAGCGAAAGAGTCGTGGAAACCCTGGCCCACGGGGATGTTCCCGCCAATAAGCAGGTATTTCGCTTTGAAGACCTGGCTCCCCTGGCCGGCTGATCTCGATTAAGCAACCTCTAATTCTGGAGGAGTGAGCCGCGGGATTGGCTTCGTATAGGGATTTGCCACTAAGAAAAGGGTAAGAAAAGGGGCCGGGGGTGGCTTGTGGTGCTGCCCTTAGGCCACTAATGACGGTAATTTTGCTAGGCAAATTCTAGAGAGGCCAGGCAAGGAGCCATCGTTGGATTTGATGCCGCAAAAACTCCCAGCTGGTATGGACTCCCAGCCGGCATGGGCGCATGGATATTGGTTTTGCGCAGTCTTCTTGCGGGCGAATATTTTACAGAATTAAGCTGAGGCAAGAAAATAATTTTGCCTCAGCCTAGCCAGCGATGGTGGCACCCCAGAATTTAGCTAGCTAGGGAAGCTCTGGTTGGAGAGATTTGCCGCTTGCAGGCTGGCTCTTGGATGCCAATGTCAAGCGGCTGGGGCTTGCTATCCTCAATCAATCGGCGTTATATTCGCCAGCTTATCGTTCAGTTGGACGGCCATGGATTGACGACCAAAAGCGAGAACCTTGAGGGTGTCTTCATGGATGCGTAGCTGGGCATCGGCCACTTGCATGCCGCGCACCAGCTCCTTGAGGTCATCGGGCAGGGCATTGAGGTCGTAGCGCTTGCCCTCAAAGGTGAGAACCGGAGTCTGGGTCTCGTTGGTCATGGTGGGGTCGTCCATGGGGCGGGTGAATGGCCAGAATCGAGTTTAGTCCAACTCGCCAGCTCAGGGCTCGGCTGTGTCTTTGGATGGGGGTTGGGATTCCCGATCGACTGCGCTCTCGCCAGCAGCTGCGAGCAAGGGCCGTTTGAAAAAGAACATCAGCAGCGGCCCCACCTGGGCAACTTCCACCAGCTCCCAGTTTTTCTTGCCGAAGGCATTGAGGTAAAACTCCAGCTGGGCAGCCGGATGGCGTGGGAGGCGCTCACCAACCTGGTATTTCGAGGGAAACTCGCGCCGCAGGAAATCAGCACTCAAGGCCCCTCCCAGCCGACTACTGTCGCTGGTGGGTGTAGGCGGCTCCGGGGGGTTGCCGCTCTCGATATTGATGTGGACGACTCGATACTCCCAGGTCATCGGCTATAGCGCGGCAGGATGAGGACAAGGCAGGCGGGCGGCGGGGGTGCCTGCTGATCAGGTTCCCATGTGAATCAGCTGCCGCTCGCAGAGCTCGCGGTAACGACCGCCTAGGGCCATCAGCTGCTGATGGCTGCCGCTCTCCACCACTCGCCCGCCGTCGAGCACCAGGATCTGGTCCGCCCCCTGCACGGTGGCCAACCGGTGGGCAATCACCAGCACGGTGCGTCCGGCCATGGCCTGGTTGAGTCCCTGTTGAACCGCAGCTTCTGATTCGGCGTCCAGGGCGCTGGTGGCCTCATCCAGCAGCAGCACCGCCGGGTTTCCCAACACTGCGCGGGCAATGGCCAACCGTTGCAATTGCCCGCCTGAGAAGTTGCCGCCGCGCTCCTCCACCCGACTGGCGTAGCCAGCCGGCAGGGCCTCGATAAAGCCGGCGGCATTGGCCAATCTGGCCGCTTCGCGAATCTGCGCTGGGCTGGCGGGCCTGCCAAAGGCAATCGCTTCGGCCACCGTGCCGGAGAAAACACTGCTCTGCTGGGGCACTAGGGCCAGGGCCTGGCGCAGATCCCTGGCCCGCAGGTCGGCGAGATTGTGGCCATCCAGCAATACTCGACCGGACTGGGCGGTGTAAAAGCGCAATAGCAGCGAAAAAAGGGTGCTTTTGCCGGCTCCTGAAGGGCCCACCAGGGCTACCACCTGGCCAGGCTTCACCTTCAAGTTGAGATCGTGCAGCACCGGTTGGGCGGCGCTGTAACCAAAGCTCACCCCTTCCAGCACCAGTTCACCGCGCAAGCTGCCCAGGGGCAGGGCGGCGGCGTGATCGGGGGGCTCCACCGGCTCCCGCTCAATTTGCTCCAGCCGCGCCAGGGAGGCCTTGCCCTGCTGAAACTCGTTGAAATTGGTAGTTAGGTGGCCGATCGGATCGATCAGCATCAGCAGGGCTGCCACATAACTGCTGAAGCCCTGGCTGTCCAGTCCCCCGGCCTGGATGCGCGCCGCGCCGATCAGCAACACGGCCAGGATGCCGGCCGCCTCAATAAAGCCCACCACCGGATGCTGCATGGCCAACAGCTGCAGGGTGCGGTAGCGAGCCCGGCGATGCAGATCAATCTCGTGATCAAAGCGCTGCTGCAGCCAGGGTTCGGCGGCGAAGGCCCGCACCAGCGGCAGGCCGCCAATCGCTTCGGCCAGTAGAGCGGCCAGATCGCTCACCTGCTTCTGGCTCCTTTCTGCAGCGGCCATCACCCGCGCCCCGAAAACGCTCACCATCAGCACCACCAGTGGCGCTAGCAGCAGGGTGCCCAGGGCCAGGGGCCAGTCGAGCCAGATCATGTATCCCAGTACCACCACCAGCTGCAAGGCCGAGGGGGTGCTGTCCTGGATCGTCTTGTAAATCACCTCGCCGACGCGATCGGCATCCTCGGTGAGGCGGTAGGTGAGATCGCCGGCGGAAAGTTTTTCCAGGGCCCCGAAATCGAGTCGCTGCAACCGGGCAAACAGCCGCCGCCGCAACTCCTGACTCACCTGCAAGGCCGGCCCGGCCAGCAGGGTGTCCTGGCCGAACTGGGCCAGTTTCTGCACCAGGAACACCGCCAGGGAGGCGGCGATGATCTTGAGCACCTGGCTAAAAGCACCGGCACCAATGGCTGGGATCAGCTGACCGGCCAGCCAGGCCAGCAGCGGCCAGCAGCCCACAAACACGGCCATGCAAAGGCCACCCGCCAACAGGCGGCGACGGTGGGGCCTCAGCAACGGCCACAGTCTGCGGAAGCCGGCCGGCGAAAATGCGAGCATGGCAAGACACTAATCGCCGCATGAAACTCGACCAGTTCCTGAAATTCCAAGGCCTGGTGGGTACCGGCGGCGAAGCCAAGCTGCGCATCCAACGCGGCGATGTCCGCGTCAACGGTGCCATTGAGCTGCGGCGTGGTCGTCACCTGGCCCCAGGGGACGCCGTGGCCATCGACGGCCAGGAACTGATCCTCCAGTCGATCAGGCCAGCCAGCACGAGCTGAGCAAGCCCACTGGCTTGACCTGAGCAGGTCTGTGGCTTGACCTGAGCAGGTCTGCTCCTCTACGCCAGGGCGGGGCGTGGGGACTTCACTAGACCACGGCAGTTTAGCCTTAATCGCTTATGAATCGGGGAGTTCTGAGGTGCGGCAGACCGTCATCGCTGGCAACTGGAAGATGCACATGTCCTGCGCGGAGACGCGCAGCTTTGCCGCCAGCTTTCGCCCTCTGATTGCCAATCTGCCGGACGACCGTCAGATCGTCCTGGCCCCCCCCTTCACGGCCATCCCCACCCTTTGCCGCCACCTGGAGGGTGCTGGGGTGGCCATCGCCGCCCAGAACGTGCACTGGGAAGACCAGGGTGCCTACACCGGCATGGTGTCTGCTCCCATGCTGGTGGAGCACGGGGTGAGCCACGCGATCGTGGGCCACAGCGAGCCCCGCAAATACTTCAGCGAAAGCGATGAGCAGATTAATCTGCGGGCCCGCAATGCCCAACGCCATGGACTAATCCCCATCCTTTGCGTGGGGGAGAGCCTCGATCAGCGAGATGCTCAAGAAACAGAACGGGTGATCCACCGCCAGATTGAACAGGGTCTCGATGGTGTGGATCCTCTACAGCTGATAGTGGCATATGAGCCGATCTGGGCTATTGGCACTGGCAAAACTTGCCCCGCGGAAGAGGCGAATAGGGTCTGCGGTTTAATCCGCCGCTGGGTTGGTCAAGAAGATCTAGTGGTCCAGTACGGGGGCTCGGTGAACCCCGCCACAATCGATGGCTTGATGGCCCAGGACCAAATTGATGGGGTGCTCGTGGGGGGAGCATCCCTGGATCCCATCAGCTTTGCCCGCATCGTTAATTACCAGACGCCGGTACCAGCCTGAAATTGGCCGGCTGAAATTGGGCCAGCTGGCTTACCAGAGTTTCGCTGGCCTACCAAACCCCAGCTGGCCTGCCAAAACAGCTCAGCTCGCCTCTGCTCGAGGCCCAACCCCTATCGGGTCTTTTTACCTCTGCCGGAGTGTCACTGCCGATAACCAGTTTGGCCTGAGCGCCGGGTCCCTGTTGCCTATTAAAGGGTCGCCCATTAAGTAGTTCAATCAGATCGATCCGGCGCCGCTTCCCTGTCCGCCCCGCCGCCCGCATGTTCCCCACCAGTGACCCGCGAGCGGGGAGTGCCAACCCCGCCAACGCCCCAGCAGAGCCGGTGAAACCATCGCCAGAGCACTCCTTAGGCCTGGCGCCAACACAGCTAGATCCCTTGCCGGCCGGGCGCACGCTGGTGATGGGCATTCTCAATTTGACGCCCGATTCGTTCAGCGATGGCGGTCGTTTTGATCGCCCCGCAGCCGCCCTGGCCCAGGCGAGCCGCCTGCTGGCCCAGGGGGCGGACCTGCTCGATCTGGGCGGTCAGAGCAGTCGGCCCGGCGCGGTGAGGATCAGCACGGAAGCTGAGCTTGAGCGGGTGGTGCCGATGGTGCGGGCGATCCGCCAACTGCATCCGCAAGCGGTGCTGTCGGTGGACACCGATCGGGCAGCGGTAGCGGCAGCGGCCCTGGCAGCTGGTGCCCACTGGCTCAACGACGTCAGTGGCGGTAGACGAGATCCAGACATCCTGGCCGTGGCCGCGGCGGTGGGTTGCCCCTATGTGCTGATGCATAGCCGTGGGGACAGCCTCTCGATGGATCGTCTCGCCGTCTATGGAGATGTGGTGGCCGAGGTGCGTCAGGAACTGATGGCAGCCACAGATCTGGCCCTGGCGGCTGGGATAGCCCCGCAGCGGATCATCTGGGATCCCGGCATCGGTTTTGCCAAGACCACGGCCCAAAACCTGGCGCTGCTTAAAGGGCTAGGTGAATTGCGGCGCGAGGGTTTTCCGCTGCTGGTGGGGCCATCCCGAAAGCGCTTCATCGGCGAGGTGCTGCAGCAGCCCAGGCCCAGGGCAAGGCTTTGGGGTACTGCGGCCGTCTGCGCCCAGGCGATTGGCGCCGGTGCCCAGATCCTGCGGGTGCACGATGTGGGGGCGATTGTGCAGGTGGCGCGCATGGCAGATGCGCTGCGGGCCTGAGCCAGCCCAGGCCAGATATCTATTGGAAGGATCTCACTGCGGCATAGCCACGGTTCACTATGGATTGGGAACTGGAATTGGAGTTTGCGAAGGATTGGCTTATCTCAATTTGCAGTATTGTAGCTTTTGCTTTGGGTATTGCGGTTGAATCTATCTTTACCCCTTCCTTGCTGGTTGTAAGTCCATCTAGGACTACATGGCTGTCGGGATTGCGAGCGGCCTTCAGTAATCCGTTCAGATCGTAGTTGGGGCCGCAACGCATTAATACAGTGTTGCGCCAGATGGGCTCCGGTTTTGTATCTAGTGAATAGCTGATTATCCCTTGGGGAGTCTGCATATACAGTACTACTTTGCGAGTGCTTCCATTCAGGCCGCAAATGCTGGGAGCATTGCCAATCACACTACGGCTAGCCTGCTGGGCCTGGTCCAGTTCGCCGCGCATCATCTCCAATACCCGTAGGGTGGCGGCACTCTCGCGCCATTTCCGCGCTAAGCGAACGCTGTTACTCGTTTCCGCCACCAAGGCATCGATGATAACCATGCCGATCATCATTCCCAGGCTCATGCCCGCTAGCAGCTCCACCAGGGTGAAGCCCCTCTTGGTTGAAAAGCGGTCGGGGAGCCGATGTCGACGTTGCTGCCAACGCCGCTGCCGCAGCCTATAGCATGCTGTCCATGAATTTACAGCCATTGGTGTCAAAGTCTTGAATCCGGTTTGCATTTTTCAGGAGCTGGAGATTGGCTACTAAAGCCACCGTCATAGCTGCCAGTGCGCGTCACCCCCATCACAGATGACACCACCACACAGCGCACCAGATCGGTACCAGCGATGGCCAGCACGGCAGTGCCGCCGCTGTTGATAAGGCCATTGGCGGTGAAGATCACCGGGCCTGAAAAATTATGAGACAATTGCAACTGAGCTTGACCAGGCCAACCCGTCGACTCCATTAGCTGCAGGCTGACCACATCGCAAGGGGCGGGGTTGCTACTAACGGGCTGAGCCCAGCCAGAGGCGGAGCCTGCGGATGTGAGTTGCAGGGCACAGGCTGCTCCCTGCTTGCGGGCCGCATCGCGCCCTTTTTCCAAGCCTAAGATAAAGCGACGGGCAGCTCCTTCCAGCTGCTGTCTTTTCAGATAACCGCTGCCAGCGTTAAGCCCCAGAGTAGTCAACAGCCCCAGGATTATTACTCCTAACAGCAATTCAGGTAGGGTGAACCCCCTCGCCTGGCGCGAACAAGACAGGGACTGTCTATGGGGCTTAAGACAGCAATCGCCAACTGATCTTAAATCGTCATTGGCATTAATTGCATAAATTGAGGTTCGATTCATGGTCGGGATTCGAATACATCTTTGAAGGTGAATAAATTGTTGTCGCCAGAATGAACTTTTTCTAGCCAAGTCTAGGCTAATGGCCCATGCTGGCAGGTCAAATAAGGCAAGCTCGCAAGAGACTGTCACCAAGGGGGCTGCCTAGCTGCTGCAGAGCCCATAGGCCGCTGGGCTGAGCGTGCGCTGGCGTGGGGCCAGATTGCTAGCCTCAACCTCAACTACTACTAGGCTACCCAGGACAGTTGCCGAGCGCGTCACATCGCTGGGAACTGAAGCCTCATTTATCTTCTGAGCCAGGGCAATAGCTGCTGAGCTGCAATCAGCAATGGGAAATGGAGAGGTAAGTGGCTGACTTAAGCTGCTAGGTACCTCCTGGCTGATCAGCATGGCGGCATCGGCATGGGCAGCCGATAAAAATTGCTGGCTTCGGTTTGGATCTTCGCTGAATTTAGTGATGTATGCATCGATCTGCACGGATGCAAGTAATGCAATAAAGAAAATTACCCCAGCCGTAAGTGGTTCCAGTAAATTCATGGCGTTACTCCCAGAAGTCTCGGTGGATCGACGCTTGAGTCGATAGATAGAGTGAATGTTTTTAGGGTGTCCTTTGAGTTAGATCCAGGATTCCAGCTGAGCGTGAGATCGGCGCTGGAGGATTGAGTGTCCGAATCATTTTGGCTGTATTTGTAATCGATCACCTGGTATGTGCCACCAGAGATTGAGCCAGTGAGATATGGCGATTTGGTTACATAGCATTTTTCATCATCCCATTTTCTGTAATCTTTTTTGATTAGGCAATTCCCGCTTAGTTGTAGCGCCCCAGCCACTACCTGTGCTGAGGATGCCAGGGCGTCTTCCTTGGTGCGGCTCTTTAGTGATATCGAGTCACTCATGTGTCGTTGAAGCGCAACACCCTGCACAGACAAGCTTCCCAATAGCAAGACGAGGGACATAAGCACGGCTAGAGGCAACATGAAACCAACCTCCCCAGAGATATCCATTCTTACTCCCCGTCGGCCCAATCCACAAGTAGGCCGCCCAGCCAGATGCCGCCTAGATAAACGCTGCGCTGGCAGCTGAGACTGGGCGACCAGGCGCCGGCGAGATCGCGACATGGAGCCACGGGCTATCGTGAATCTATAAATCAAAGACTGGCGGGCAGGCGATCTATGCCAAAATATGGGTGAAAAAGACGAGCAAAGCTGAATTATTTCATCAAAGTTGCCGCATAATTGCGCCAGTTAGCATCAAAATGTTGCAAAGCGCTATGGAGAGCTTGGTTGGAGAGCTTCGGCATTCAGTCAAGCTAGTTCGGCCGTGAGACACTCCGCGCTAACTGGGTTGATTTAATTTTAGCACAGCCATGAAGGCTTCCTGGGGAACTTCTACTTTCCCCATCGCTTTCATGCGCTTTTTGCCCTTGGCCTGCTTCTGGAGCAGTTTCTTCTTGCGCGATATATCTCCGCCATAGCACTTTGCTAGCACGTCTTTGCGAATGGCGCTAATGCTTTCGCTGGCAATAATGCGGCTGCCGATAGATGCCTGGATTGGAATTTTGAACTGTTGCCTAGGGATCAGTTCCTTTAGTTTTTCCACCAGACCTTTGCCCACATTATACGCCTTGTCCCGGTGCACGATTGTGGTAAGGGGATCCGCCTTCTCGCCATTAATCAATACATCTAGCCTCACGAGCTCGTTTTTGCGGTAGCCGATGAGCTGGTATTCCATGGAGGCATATCCCTTGGTGCGACTCTTCATCTGGTCAAAGAAATCGGTTACCACTTCGGCCAGGGGCATTTCGTAGTGAAGGGTTACTCGGCCAGTGGTGATATATTTCATATCAATAAACTCGCCGCGCCGCTCCTGGCAGAGCTCCATCAGGGCACCATTGTAGGTGTTTGGCGTATAAATTTCCAGTTTCACATATGGCTCTTCTATCGACTCTCTTTTTTGTGGATCTGGCAGGGTGGCCGGATTGTCCACCATGATCGTGGAGCCGTCCATCATATTTACTTGATATATAACGGAGGGAGCGGTAACGATCAGGTCTAGGTCGTACTCCCGCTCTAGCCTCTCCTGCACGATCTCCATGTGCAGTAGGCCCAGGAAGCCACAGCGGAAGCCAAAGCCCATGGCGCTGCTGGTTTCTGGCTCGTACTTCAGGGCCGCATCAGATAGCTGCAATTTGTCCAGGGCTTCCCGCAAGTCGGGATACTGGTCGGCATCGGTGGGGAACAGGCCACAAAACACCATCGGCTTGGCCTCGGTGTAGCCAGGCAGGGGCTCACTGGCCGGATTGTTGACCAGGGTGATCGTGTCGCCCACTCGGGCATCGGCAACGGCCTTGATCGAAGCCGCCAGATAACCCACCTCACCGGCATGCAGAGAATCCACCTGCCTCTGATCGGGTGCCATCACGCCCACCTCATCTAGTTCGTAGCTTTTGCCACTGGCCATCAGCAGCACCCGGTCCTTACGGCTGAGCATGCCGCTCATCAGCCTGAAATATACAATTACACCGCGATAGGGGTCGTAATAGGAGTCGAAAATCAACGCCTTGAGCGGCTCTTTAACCCGATCGGCTGGCGCTGGAACCCGATCCACCACCGCCTGCAGGATGGCGGACACGCCTAGACCTGTCTTGGCTGAGCAGGCGATCGATTGGGAACAATCCAGGCCGATAATAGACTCAATTTCCTCTTTTATGCGTTCTGGATCCGCTCCGGGGAGGTCTATTTTGTTGAGTACGGGAATAATTTCCAGGTCGCTGGCCAGGGCCAGGTAGACATTGGCCAGGGTTTGGGCTTCCACGCCTTGACTGGCGTCCACCACCAGCAGAGCCCCTTCACAGGCCTGCAGCGAGCGGCTCACCTCATAGGAAAAGTCTACGTGCCCGGGGGTGTCAATTAGATTCAGGATGTAGATTTCCCCGTCGGCAGCTTTATATTCCATCCGGGCGGC
>CANHSW010000009.1 GCA_947463165.1 Cyanobacteriota bacterium | reverse complement strand
TGCTTCTGTGCTGGAAGACCGCTGCCTGAACGGCCTGCGGGAGACCTACCTGGCCCTGGGCGTGCCCGGCGCTTCCGTGGCTGAAGGCGTGCGCAAGATGAAGGATGCCGCTATCTCGATCGCCAACGATCGCAACGGCATCACCCCCGGCGATTGCTCCGCCCTGATCAGCGAAATCGGCACCTACTTCGATCGCGCTGCCGCCGCTGTCGGCTGATCAGTTCATCCCGCTCCGGAGCCCTGAGCTGAACTATCCAGGGCTCCAGTTCTGAGGGGCCCCCAGTTTTGACTAGCAGCTAATTCTTAGTAGCAGCCTGTGTTTATCAGCCGCCTGTCCCTGGAGATCGGCGGCTTTTTCGTTGGTCTGGCCTCACACCAGCCGCGAACCGGAGGCCCGTAGCCGCTGGGCGGGATCGAACAGCGAGGCGATCGTGCGGATCAGCCAACGGCCCTGGTCGGTAACAAAGATCTCGCCGCCCACCTGGAGTTTCACCAGCCCATCGGCCTCCAGTGCCTGCAGGTCGAGCCACTCGGTGGCGAACCGCAGCGGATCCACCTGCTCCTGAAAGCGGCACATCAAGTTGCGGATGATCGAGCGGCGCTCCAGCAGCTCCGGGTCGCTCACCACCAGGCCCCGCTCCACCGGCAGCCGCCCCGCCTCCAGGGCTTGTACGTAGGCCTTGAGCTGTCGCAGGTTCTGGCTGAACAGATTGGGGAACTGGCTGATGGCCGACACCCCCACGCCCAGCAGCTCCAGCTCGCCGCCGGTGGTGTACCCCTGGAAGTTGCGGTGCAGGGTGCCCTGCCGGGCCGCCTCGGCCAGGGCATCTCCCCGCAGGGCGTAGTGGTCCATGCCGATGGCGTCGTAGCCGCCGGCCGAGAGGCGGCGCTGGGCGTCCTGCAACATCAGCAGCCGCTGGGGCTGGTCGGGCAGGTCCGCGGCGGCGATCTTGCGCTGCAGCGGTAACTGCTCCGGCAGGTAGGCGAAGGAGAACAGGGCGATGCGATCGGGCTGCAGCTGCTGCACCAGCTCCAGGGTGGCGGCGAAGCGCTCGGGGGTCTGGCGGGGCAAACCGCAGATCAGATCCACGTTCACCGAGGCGAAGTCGGCCTGCCGCAGCCAATCCATCACCCGCCGCAGCTGTTCGGCTGGCACCACCCGGTTCACGGCCGCCTGCACATCGGGATCGGCGTCCTGGATGCCGAAGCTGACGCGGTTGAAGCCCAGCCGCCGCAGGCTGAGAACCCCGTCGCGGCTGAGAAATTCTGGATTCAGCTCGATCGAGGCCTCCAGATCGCTGGCCAGATCGAAGTGGCTTTCGATTTGGCCCCACAGCTGGGCCATTTCAGCCGAGGTGAGGTAGTTGGGGGTGCCACCACCCCAGTGCAGCTGCGCCAGGCTGCGCTTGTTGCCCGACGCCCGCTCCACCAAAGCCAGCTCCTTGGCCAGGGCCTCCAGGTAGGGGACCACCACTTTTGAGCCGGCCTGGGTGGTGATGCGGTTGCAACCGCAGTACCAGCAGGCATTACGGCAGAAGGGCAAGTGCAAGTAGAGCGACAGCGGCGCCTTGGTGGGGCGGCCCAGCTGGGCCGCCAGATCGTCAGGGCCTACGCCGTCGTGGAAGGCGGCGGCTGTGGGGAAGCTGGTGTAGCGGGGAACGGGCTTGTCGTACTTGAGCAGCAGCTCCAGGCAGGCGGGATGGCTGGCGGGGGTAACGGACATCGAACTTGGCGGCGAGCTGGAAGGAAAACGACAGAGAAGCGACAGAGAGACGACAACAGGGCAGCGAAACCCCGGGGCAACTAAACCCCTGGGCAACGAAATCCCGGGGGGCACTGAAATACCGGGGCAACGAAAAATCAGTGCAACGAATGGCTGGAGATCAGCTGAGCTGGGCCAGTTCCGCCAGCAACTTTTGGGTGGCGTGGAAGGCGACCTCGCTCTCGGCCAGCAGCTGCTCCTCCTCGGCGTCGGAGAGCTCCAGGGCTTCGTAGCCGTCGTGGAGCTGCTGCTTGAGTTCGGCGATCGGCGCCGAGAACAGCCAAAAATCGAGAGCGGGCAAACCGTGGGCCGCCAGGATGGCGCCGGCCCGCTGCGCCAGCTGCTGGCCGCCGGAGAGGTCGCCGCCGTAGCGCACGTAGACGTGGGCCAGCAAGCGGTGGGGGGCTTGCCGGGCCAGGCCTTCCAGCCGCTCCAGCCAGGCGGCGGCGGCCGCCGAGGGGGGCGTGGCCGGAAGCGCCGCCAGGCGGGCGCAATCGCGATCCAGTGCCGGGCGCCGGGCCAGGACCGCCCAGGGGATTTGATGGGCGCCCAGGGCCGAGGCCAGCCCTGGAGCCCGTTCCTCCAACAGGGCATAGGCGGGGGCCAGGGCGCGGATCAAGGCCGCCAGTTGCAGTGGCGTGGCCTCGCCTGCCAGCAGGGAGCGGGGGAAGGCCATGCCCTCCGCCTGGTGGTGCGCCTTGCCGATGCGGCCATGCAGGCGGCGCAACCGCGGGCCGAGGCCGTGGCGGCGAACCCCGTCGTCGGCAGAGGCTTGATCTGAGATGGAAGCGCTGGGAGCGATGGTCACGGGGGTGGACATGGCGAGAGCGGCGATCGGGGAGTGGAGTTTATTCACGGTATAACGATACTGTGTTATGCAGTCTTGCGGTTGCCATTTCTCTGCGTCTCTGCGTCTCGCGTTTCGGTGGCAGCGGGCCGAGTGCGTCTCCGCAGCCTGTCTCCCTGCCTCCGCTGGCTCCAAGCCGGCCCAGCGGCTAGCTCCGCCCAATCGCCGGCTGACAGGGCTGCCAGCCGCCCGAAATGCCGATCAGCCAGCCTCTCGCCCCCGATCCCCAGGGCGTTGATACGGCTGTGGACGCTGCAGTTGCTGGCCCAGCGGCAGTCGATTCGCTCTCGGGGGAAGGTGGTCATGCCACGGCTCCGGCAGCGCCGCTGGCCTGGTGGCCCGGCCGCATCGGCTGGCTGAACTGGCGCAGCAGCAGAGCGCCAAAGCGCAACTGCAAGCCAAATTTGCGCAGGCCCTGGCCGGTGGCTCCTGCGGCCTGAATCGCCCGGAAGGTATTCACGATTTGATCGCGCAGGGCCAGGTAGCGGCTGCTGTCGAGATCGAATACCCAGGGAAAGGCGCGGCCGGCGGTGCGGTTGGTCTGGCGGATCACTTCCGCATCAAAGCTGGCCGGATCCATGCCGAGAATCCGGTAGAAATTTCCCCGCTCACCCACCGTGAGGCTGTGGGTGAGGAATACGCTTCACAGAAAGAAGCGACTGAGTAACCGACCGCGCAGCCCGCGCTTTAGTTGGGGCCAGCAGCGGATCAGCAGATTGAAGATGTCGCCGTGGCGATTTTCGTCCTGACACCAGGGTTCAAAGAAATCGAATAGCGGCGCGAAGGCATTCTCTGGATGGGCCTTGAGATGCCGATCGATCAGGATGTAGCGCCAGTAGCCGATCTTCTCGGAGAGATATACTGAATAGAGCACCCAGCTCAGCGGGAACCAGATCACCGGGCGCTTGCTGCTCAGGCTGGGCAGATCGATGCTGATGCCCTCGGCCACCAGGGCCCGGTTGAGGAAGCCGGCATGGCGGGCCTCATCGCGGGCCATCAATTGGAACAGTCTTCCCAGCTCCTGCCGTTGGGCCTGGAACAGGCGGCGGGAGAGCTCTTTGAACAGCAGGAAACCCGAGAATTCCGACACGCAGGAACGCACCAGATAGCTCTCGTAGGCCTGCTTCTCCCCAGGCGAGAGGGCCTGCCACCGAGCCAGGGGCGCCTGGCGATCGAAGTGATCGCGGTTGTAGTCGGCCTCCATCTCGCCGAGCATCGCCTCAAAGGCGGGCCGCTCCAGGTCGAGGTAGGTGCGGGCGGCCTTGTCGATCTCAGTGGTGTAGAAGCGCGGGGCGAGCAGGTCTTCCCGCAGGTGCGGGGCGGCAGGGTTGGCCGGGACGTGGGCCGGGGCGCTGATAGGGGTGCTGGCAGGGGTCATGGGGGGCAGGGCGAGGGGATTGCTCGGCGACAGGCGCCTCAGCGGCGGGTGGAGCTGGCCAGGGGAGGCATTGGTGACGCCAGACCAGCGGGCGGACAGGGCGCCAGCGGCGACGAGGGGGAGTTGTCGACCAAGGGACCACGGTTCTGTGTCATAACGACATCGTGATGATACGAGATCCTCAAGATGGCCTAGCGCCATTCAATCGCGATAAACTTCCCCTGTTGCCGCCGGGTCGCCTCGCTACCTCGCTGCCCGCCGCCAAGCCGCCACCCATCGCTCCGCTAAGCAGCTGCTCGCCTCACCGCCTCACCACCCCACCGCCTGTCTCACCGCCCGCCGCCAAGCAGCTCTCTGCCTTGTCTCCTCGCCCCCTCACCCCAGCCGCGCCGCCCGGTCGCCATCCACCGCTCGCCTCGCTGCCCAGCAGCTCCAGCCGCACCGCCAGCCCCAGCCCCAGCTCCTCTCCCTTCCCCTGCCTATCCATGCCCCCGTCCATACCCCCGTCCATGGAAGCCCTGGCCGAATATTTGAAAGTGTTCTCAGAGCCGAACCGGTTGGCGGTGCTGGAGGCCCTGCGCGGCGGCGCCCTGAACGTGACCGCCGTGGTGGAGAAGACCGGCCTCAGCCAGGCCCTGGTTTCCAAGCACCTCAAAATGCTCACCATCGCCGGGGTGGTGAAGCGTCAACCGGAAGGCAGCCTGGTGTTCTACGAAGTGATCGACAAGGGCGTGTTCAAACTGTTGGCCAAGGCCGAAAAGCTGATGCTCGACGGGCGCCGTCAGCAGCTGGACGCCCTCGCCGCCATCTTCTGATGGCCAGCGACCACCGGCATCAGCCCCTCGACCTGAGGGGGCTGCGGGCGGCCCTGGCCGAGGGGCGACGCCACTTCCCGGGGCTGAGACTCGGCGATCTCGACGGCGTGGATCTGGATCTCAGCGACTGCGATCTGCACGGCAGCTGCTTCAAAGAGGCGCGTTTTGGGCGGGCAAGCCTGCGCCAGGCCAACCTGGAGAGCTGCGGCTTCCAGCAGGCCCTGCTCTGGGGCGCCGACCTGTCGGGGGCCCAGGCCAAGCGCTCTTTTTGGCATGGGGCCGATCTCAGCGGCTCCCGGCTCCAGGGCGCTGATTTCAGCGGTGCCCTGCTGCATCGCACCTGCCTGCGGGGGGTGGTGGCCGCCGGCAGCCACTGGCGGGAAGCCCGGCTGGTGGAGGCCGACTTCCGCAGCGGTCTCGATCAACTCACCGATCTAGGAGGGGCCGATTTTCAGGGGGCAGATCTGAGCTTTGCCCTGTTGCAGGGAGCGCAGCTGCCCGGTGCCGACCTGCGGGGCGCCTGCCTCTACGCCACCGATCTGCGCAACGCCGACCTGCGGCAGGCGGATTTGCGGGGCTGTGATCTGGCGGACTGCCAGCTCGACGGCTGCTGGATGGAGGGAGCCCGGCTCTAGGGCACTGGTCTCTAGGGCATTGTTTTCCAGGGCACTGGTCTCTAGGGGCAATCGGCTCAAGGCCCGCCTGCTCAGCGCCAGCATGCTCAATGGCAGCCCGCTGGGGCGATAGCGCTGAAACCTGCTGCCTCCACTTCTCGGCTCGGCGCCCGCCGTCAGGGATGTCGGCCGGGCAGGTGATGCTGGCCGCTCCGATGGGCTTGATCTGTCAGCGCCAATCAAGACCGGGAAGCCAGGGAATGATCGCCGGGGTAGTGGCGCGATAGGCGCTGTAGTTGGCATGGATCTGCAGCAGGCATTTTTCTTCCCGGCCGGCCTTGCCGCTGAGCAGTACAGCCAGGGCGAGCAGCAGGGCCAGGTGCAACAGGCTGCCCAGGGCCAGCACTGTGCCCAGGGAGCACAGCAGGAGCGCCTGATAGAGCGGATGGCGGCAGCGGCCGTAGGCGCCGCTGGTGATCAGGGCCGCGCCGGTCATCGGTTGCGGCAGGGGCGTGAGGCTGGGCCCGAGATTGAACAGCGCCTGGCTCGCCAGCAGCAGTCCTAGGGCAAAAGTGCTCCAGCCCAGCAGCTGCATAGCCAGCGGCCAGACGATCCCAAAGCTGGCGGGGGCTGGCAGGGGTGGCAGCAGGTGGAGGGCGATCAGCGACAGCTGGCCGATCAGCCACCACTCGCCGTGGCGGTTATCGCCCAGGCCCCGCCAACTGAATCCCCACTGGGCCAGTTGTTTAGTCAGCTGTTCGGTCAGCTGGTCGGCCAGCGATGAGCTCATGGGGCGCGCCGCCAAAGTGCCAGCCATTCATCCTCTCGGCTCTGCAACGATCCCCGGGCTGGCTCCCACAGCTCTGGTACAAATCCGGCACCAGAAAGCTGCTGGTGCAGCTGCTGCGGATCGCTGCCATAGGGCGGCCCCCCCTGGCGGCGGTGACACCAGAACAGGCCCAGCAGCCAGCCGTTGGGTTTGAGCAGGTGGTGCAGCTGGGCCAGATAGGCATCGCGCTGGGCCGGATCGATGGCGCAGAAACAGGTGTGCTCAAGCACGCCGTTGAGGCTGCCAGCCCCCAGGCCTTCGGCTGCCAGGGCCTGGCGATCCAGCAGATCGGCCTGCAGCCAGCGCAGCTGGGCGCCACTATCGCCATGGAGCCGACGGGCCTCTGCCAGGGCTTCTTCGCTGAAATCCAGTCCCACCGCTTGGAAGCCGCCAGCGGCCAATAGGGCGGCCTCATGCCCCCGTCCACAACCGGGCACCAGCACCAGCCCGGGGGGCTGGGGGGCGCGGCGGTCTGCCTGCAAAAAGCGTTGCAGGGGCGGGGCGGGCCGGCCCAACTCCCAGCCATCGCTGCCATCGCGGTAGCGCTGGTCCCAGAAGGCCGCAGCCCCGGAGCCGCCGGAAGCCATGGCAAGCAAGGCGAGGGATTAGATCCTCGGCCAGCATGCCCCCACCCCCGCAGCATCTGTTCCATGGACGACCACTTCGATTTGATCGTGCTCGGCGCCGGCTCCGGCGGGCTGGCGGCGGCCAAGCGGGCCGCCAGCTACGGCGCCCGGGTGGCGATTGTGGAGGGCGACCGGGTGGGGGGCACCTGCGTGATCCGCGGTTGCGTGCCCAAAAAATTGTTGGTGTATGGCTCCGCCTACCGGCACCTGCTGGCCGATGCCGCCAGCTACGGCTGGCAACTAGACGGCTATCGCCATGACGGGGCCACCCTGCTGGCCAACGTGCGCGCCGAGGTGGATCGGCTGAACAATCTGCATATCGGCTTTTTAGAAAAGGCTGGCGTGGAGCTGGTGCGGGGCTGGGGCAGTTTTAGTGGTAGCCACAGCCTGCGGGTGCGCTCGGCCGATGGCGCTAGCCGCGAACTGACGGCCGATCGGCTGCTGATTGCGGTGGGGGGCCGGCCCCAGCGCCCCGCCATCCCCGGCGCCGAACTGGCCTGGGTGAGCGACGACATCTTCCTGCTGGAGTCGCTGCCGGCGGCGGTGGCGATCGTGGGGGCGGGCTTCATCGCCTGTGAATTCGCCTGCATCCTGCAGGGATTGGGCGTAAAGGTGACCCAACTGGTGCGCGGCGATCACCTGCTGCGGGGTTTTGATCGCGAGGCCAGCCGGGCGGTGCAGGAGGGCATGGAGGCCGCCGGCATCGAGATCCGCTTTGGCCAGAGCCAACTTGGCATCGGTGGCACCAGCCCAGACAACCTGGTGGTGAGCAGCGAAAGCGGCGAGCCGATCAGCGGCTGCGGCGTGCTGTTGGCCACCGGTCGGCGGCCCTTCCTGGAGGGGCTGGAGCTGGAAGCCGCAGGCGTGGCGGTGGAGGGCGATCGGATCCCGGTGGATGGCGACCAGCGCACCAATATCGCCCACATCTATGCGGTGGGCGATGTAACCGACCGCATTTGTCTGACGCCGGTGGCAGTAGACGAGGGGAGAGCTATGGCCGACAGCATCTACGGCCAGAAACCGCGCCAGGTGAACCACAACCTGGTGGCCGCCGCAGTTTTCTCCCAGCCGGAATTGGCCAGCGTGGGCCTCACGGAAGAACAGGCCATAGCTCTTTATGGCCTAGATGGGATCAAGGTGCACAGAGCCCGCTTCCGGCCTATGCACCAGGCGCTACCAAAGCGCGATCCCAAGGTGCTGCTGAAGCTGATCGTGGAAACAACTGGCGGCAAGGTGGTGGGTTGCCACATGGTGGGCGACCATGCCGCCGAAATTATTCAAATGGCCGCCATCGCCATCGGCATGGGCGCCACCAAGGCAGATTTCGATCGCACCATGGCCCTGCATCCCTCCGTAGCCGAAGAATTTGTGACCATGCCGAATTAGTTTGCGGGGCCTGTCTTAGTTGGCTGGGCCGGGTTTACTTGGTGGGGCCGGTGTTAGTTGGCGAGTCTGGCATTAGTTGGCCGACGGGCGTGGCTGGAGTTCTATTGCTCCAGGGCGCCATGTTTTGCCGAACCATGCATAAAGACATCTAGCTATCTACTAGGCTTGCCGATGAAGCTTGCCGATGAAGCTTGCCGATGAAGCTTGCCGATGAAACTTGCCGATGAAACTTGCCGATGAAACTTGCGATGAAGCCTGTGATCAAGCTTGCCCTGGAGTAAGGCCGGAATTACTTAGTGGAGAGCACCATTCCTTCGCGTGCAAATATGGAATTAGGAACTATCTCTCTGCAGCGTTTCTCAGTCATTCTAAGAAAATCGTCGTCGTGATCGGGGTCATGATGGGTGATCACGAGTTGCTTTGCGTTGGCTCTAATGGCCACTTCGGCTGCCTGCTCATAACTGCTATGCCCCCAGCCCCGCCTGGAGAGTAGCTCGTTGCTGGTATAGTTACCATCGTGGATAAGGATATCGGCATTGCGTGCCAGGGCGACGATGTTTTCATCGATTGCCTGGCCATGTTCAATGTCTGTGCAGATCACCACTGAGTGACCATCGCGGTCATACCTGTAGCTGTAGGCGCCTCCTGGATGGTTGTGCCTCACAGCGGTGATTCTGACAGGTATGCCATCAGGCGGCGTAAAAAGCTGGCTGTTGTTATTAAGTAGCAGAAAATCAAATCTGGCACCCATCTCATCCAAGGACACAGGAAAGAATGTGTCTTGCATTTGTGCTGCAAAAATATCTCTTAATCCTTTGTATTCACGGCTTCCTCCCTTGGCTAGAATTTTGATGTTAAATTTTGGGTTGTAGGCTGGAGCGAAGAAGGGGAAACCCTGAATGTGATCCCAGTGAAAATGAGAAAATGCAATAAATATTTCGGTCTGATCGGTCTGCATCCTCAGAAAGTCTTGGCCTAGTTTTCTGATTCCAGTGCCTGCATCAATAATGCCAATTCGCTGGCTATCAGAGGCCATTATCTGAATGCAAGTTGTGTTGCCGCCGAATTCTATGTAGTTGGGGCCAGACACTGAGATGGACCCTCGGACACCATAGAATTTGACCTGCAGCACCTGGTTCTCTCCCCCAAGGGTAATTGGTCTAAGGATTTTAGGGCACCTAGACAAATCGCATATCCCACCGATCTCATCAGGCGAGAAGCGTTGCTACGACTCGGTTAAGCTTGACTAGTGGCAGTCAAAGGGGCAGTTCTTCGAGGCGCACTCTCATGGCTGAGACCCCTAAAAATGCTCCCCACTGCGGCGAACCTACTCCTCTTCCATCCTCCTTGGGGCCCCTCTGCATGGAAAGTTTATGCTTTTCATGCATTTTAGTGAGTGCGTGATTGTTTGTCTGGCGGCTCTTAGCTGGCAGGAGGTGGCATAACTGGAAAATAGCCATCGGCTCTCCAGGAGGCGCCATCCAATGCGGTGGCTTGGCACTGGGCTCGCAGGGGCTCAATGCGGCAGCTGCCGCGGGCCACCAGGCCCAGTGGCAGGGTTAGGGCTCGGCCGTTGCCGTCAAAAATGGCTGTGGAGATTGCATTTACTTCCAGAATTAAGGGAAGACGAGGCTTGCAGCGGCCATCGCTACCGCAGACCATTGATTGACTGCCTTTACTCACCACCCCCGCGAAAACTATATCCTCGTTGCCATAACGGCCGGTGTCGCCTAAGCTAAAGCGTACGCTTATGAGGCCGTCTAGATGCTGCTGAATGCGTAATTGCTCGCAGGGTCGTAAGGGTTTGCCTGTGCCGTTGGTGCTCACCTTGCAGCGCGCTAATCTCTCGCTATAGCGGCCAAAATCTATGTTTTGTGTGTCGGCAATGCTGTTGCTTGGCTGAGTTAGCGCCAAGACTGCCGCGCTCAGTATTAAAATAGGAGGCCAGGTGGTGGTAAATTGTTTATGCTTGATCTTAGCCTTGACTCTTGTGCCTGGAGGTCGTGCTGTGATTGCCATGGCTAACCAGCTAGGTAGAATGAATAACATTGGCGCAGCTCCATGTTGCAGTTTTTGTTGGTGGGCTCACTTCCTGATTGCTGCAGCATGCTCCAGATTGCCCGGCTGCCCTGCGACAACTTATGGCTGCTAGGCCGCGGCGGTGCCAGGGCTCAGCCAGCTGCCGCTCTCGCTCCAGCAGCTGATCCAGTCGCTTAACCACCAGGGTTTGGCTTCTAGCAAAACTAGTTGGCAAGGCGCTGTCCAGCAGGCCCTGGTGGGCACTGATGCGCAGGCCGTAGTGGCTTTGCTCCATGGCTGCAGGCAACTCGGCACAGCCGCTGCAGCCGGTGTTCCATCGCCGCAGCGGTGATTGGTGGGATGGCGATCACCTGGGTCCTGCGGCCGCGCCGCTGGGATGGGGTTTTGGATCGTATTCCTGGGGCAGCCCACCCGCCGGCTCCTGCCGGCAGCCATCCGCCGGCCCAGCCCAGGCGGAAAAGCCCCGCTTACGAGCTTCCGGAGCGGCTCGGAGCTGGGTCAGTTTTCCCGTCGCTTGACAGCTATTGGCAGTGGCTTGGTTTTGGCTGTCGGTTGACCCGCAGGTCAGCCAGACCCTGCATGACCAGGAACCAGGGATTGCCAGCAAAATTAGCTGTGGTGGTGTAGTGCTAATCGCCGTATATCATCAGCACCACGATTGCCAATTTGCGACTCAGCCCGATTCAACGCTGCGGCGCAGCAGCCCTATGGCCCATGCCAGCGGCCGGGTCCGAATAATCAGCTAGCCAGTCTCAGCACATCAGTTCACAGCTCACCGGTTCACAGCTCGCCAGTTCACAGCTCGCCTGCGCTAGGCCAGCCAGTTCACTGACGGCTGTGGAAACCCTGCCTACGCTCTATTTGGCGCTTGCGCCTTTTCAGGGAGCGGCGGCGATGGCACGGCAATTCAGCCAGGAGCAATTGCGGGTTAGGCCCAGCTCCCGGGAGGAATCAGTGCTCTGCACTGCCCAGGAACTGTTCGAACGCACCTTGATCCGGGTTCGTGGCCAGTTGGTGGGTTCGGTGGCGGCCCTGGAACATCCCCGCCGCAGCTCGGCGGCCAACTATGGCGAGGTGTTTCTGCGCGATAACGTGCCAGTAATGCTCTACTTGCTGCTGCAAGGGCGCACCGAAATTGTGCGCAATTTTCTCACAGTTTGCCTGGAGCTACAGAGCAGTAGCTACCAAACTCGCGGTGTTTTTCCCACTAGTTTCGTGGAGGAAGATGGCCATCTACTAGCCGATTATGGCCAGCGTTCCATTGGCCGGATTACCTCCGTGGACGCCAGCCTTTGGTGGCCTGTGCTCTGCTGGCTTTATGTGAAACACAGCCGAGACATTAGTTTCGGCACCAGTCAGAAAGTGCAGCGGGGGGTGCAGCTGCTGCTGGATCTGGTGCTGCACCCCACCTTCGAAGGCACGCCAGTGTTGTTTGTGCCCGACTGCTCCTTCATGATTGATCGTCCGATGGATGTCTGGGGGGCACCGCTAGAGGTGGAGGTGCTGCTATTCGGTTGCCTGCGCTGTTGCTCCCAGTTAATGGAGCTCGCAAAGCAACAACAGCAGAGTCGGCTACTGGATCAACGGCTGGTACTCACCCATCAATGGCTGCATGATTTACGCTCTTATTTGTTAAAGCACTACTGGGTTACCAGTAAAACTTTGCAGGTTTTGCGGAGACGACCTACCGAGCAGTATGGCGAGCATCAACACGAGAATGAATTCAATGTGCAACCCCAGGTTATTCCTCCTTGGCTGCAGGACTGGCTGGATAATCGGGGCGGCTATCTGATCGGCAACATGCGTACCGGTCGTCCTGATTTTCGTTTCTACAGCCTGGGCAACTCCCTGGCCTGCCTGTTTGGTCTACTCACCGCACCGCAGCAGCGGGCCCTGTTCCGCCTGGTGCTGCACAACCGCGATCACCTGATGGCCCAGATGCCCATGCGTATCTGCCACCCACCAATGGACCAGGCGGAATGGAGCAACAAGACCGGCTCCGATCCCAAGAACTGGCCCTGGAGTTACCACAATGGTGGGCACTGGCCCAGTCTGCTCTGGTATCTCGGCGGGGCGGTGCTGCTGCACGAGCAACGCAACCCTTCCGCCGACCTGCTGCTGATGGGTCAGATGAAGGCGATGGTGGAGGAGTGTTACTGGAGTCAGCTAAACCAACTGCCGCGCCAGCAATGGGCTGAGTATTTCGATGGGCCCACCGGCACCTGGGTGGGCCAGCAGGCTCGCACCTATCAAACCTGGACTATCGTGGGCTTTTTATTGTTGCATCACTTCTTACGCGTGAAGCCTGAAGATGTAAGCCTCTTGGACCTGGAAGAAAAGCCCTAGAACCATTTTCAGAACTTTCTAGGCACAAAAAAGCCGCGACCGAAGCCGCGGCAGATTAGGCAAAATAGCTTAATTAAAAATCAGAACAGGCCCAGGGTGAGTGACTTGTCGATCGGCAGGGCAGCGCCAATGCCCAGGTAAATGGTGAAAAAGGTGCCGAATAAGAATACGGCCATTGCCACCGGGCGGCGGAAGGGATTTTGAAACTTATTAAAACTTTCGATGAAGGGAACCAGCATCAGGCCCAGGGGAACCATGGTCTGCAGGGCAATACCCAGCAGTTTATTTGGAACAACCCTGAGGATCTGGAAAACTGGATATAGATACCACTCGGGCAGAATTTCCAGAGGTGTGGCAAAGGGATCAGCTTTGTCGGCCAGCATGGCTGGATCCAGCACGGAAAGGCCGACAATGCAACCAATGGTTCCCAGGATCACCACAGGGAACATGTAAAGCAGATCGTTGGGCCAGGCGGGCTCACCGTAATAGTTATGTCCCATGCCCTTTGCCAACTTGGCACGCAGGGCTGGATCGGTGAGGTCTGGCTTTTTGAGGATGTGCATGGCAGGCCTTAGGAGGGTGTTCTCAGGGTAGTAACTAAATTCTAGATAGCCAAAAGGCTAAATAGAAGTTAACTGGGCAATCACAGAGATGATCGATCACCTGATCACAAAGGACCAGAAATGCCCTGCTTGCGGATCATCAGAAAGTGGATGAGCATGAATACCGCCAGCAGCCAGGGCATCACGAAGGTGTGCAGGCTGTAGAAGCGGGTGAGGGTGGATTGGCCCACACTTTCGCCACCGCGGAGCAGTTCCACCATGAAGTCACCCACCACGGGCAGGGCTGCGGGAACACCGCTCACAATTTTGACTGCCCAATAGCCCACTTGATCCCAAGGCAGCGAATAGCCGGTTACACCAAAAGAAACCGTGATCACCGCCATGGTTACGCCGGTAACCCAGGTGAGCTCGCGAGGGCTCTTGAAACCGCCGGTGAGATACACGCGGAAAACGTGCAGGATCAGCATCAGCACCATCATCGAGGCGCTCCAGCGGTGCACTGAACGAATCAGCCAGCCAAAGCTGACATCGCTCATCAGGTACTGGACAGAGGCGTAGGCCTCAGCCACGGTGGGCTTGTAATAAAATGTCATTGCGAATCCAGTGGCGAACTGGATCAGGAAGCACACCAAGGTGATGCCGCCAAGGCAATAAAAAATGTTTACGTGCGGTGGCACGTACTTTGCCGAGATGTCATCGGCGATCGCTTGAAGCTCCAGGCGCTCCTGGAACCAGTCGTACACAGGGGACGACTTTCCGGCAGGAGAGGAATTCGCCATGCAGCACGAAATGTCAGTTGCCAAAGTCTACCGATAGTGATGACCGCCTGTGAGCGCCCCGCGCCCCTTTCGCCGACTCCTGCCAAATCCCTGCTTTGCCCTGCTGGTCTGGGGTTTCGGCCTCTGGCTGGGGCTGGCCTCGCCCGCTGCCGCCCTCAGCGATGCCCAGCAAATAGTTGTGGAGGCCTGGCGGCTGGTGAATCAGAGCTACGTGGATCCGCAACGCTTCGATGCAGTGCATTGGAAGCGGCTGCGCCAAAAGACCCTGGAGCGGCCGATCAGCAGTTCCGGCGATGCCTACGACGCCATCGACAGCATGCTGGCCCCCCTGGGTGATCCCTATACCCACCTGCTGCGCCCCGCCGACTACGGCAGCTTGATGGCCAACACCAAGGGCACTGTTACGGGCGTGGGTCTGCAGCTCGCCCTGCGCAGCGCCGACGAGCAAGTCGTGGTGATCGCCCCCCTGGAGGGTTCTCCCGCCGCCGAGGCGGGCATTGTCAGTGGCACCGCCGTATTGGCGGTGAACGGCATCGACACCCACACCCTGGGCTTGGAGGGCACCGCCAACGAGCTGCGGGGCCAAGAGGGCAGCCGCGTGCTGCTGATGTTTGAGGAGCCCAATGGCCGGCGGCGGGAGCTGGAATTGCAAAGGCGCAGCGTCAGCCTGCAGCCAGTGCGCAGCAAGACAATCCGCCAGCAGGGCCATCTGCTCGGTTATCTGCGCATCACCCAATTTGCTGAGCCCGTGCCGGAGCAGGTGCGCCTGGCCCTGCAGGGCAGTGAATTCGCCAATATCGAGGCCTTGGTTTTGGATTTGCGCAACAACTCCGGCGGCCTGGTGAATGCCGGCTTGGCGGTGGCCAATGCCTTCCTCGATCGCCAACCAATCGTGGAAACCGAAAACCGTGAAGGCCTCAGGACCCCGCTGCAGGCCGGCGTTGACCAGCTCTATGGCGGCCCGATGCTCACCCTGGTGAATGGCGGCACCGCCAGTGCCAGCGAAATCTTGGCCGGCGCCCTGCAGGACAACGGCCGCAGTGACCTACTGGGCAGCCGCACCTTCGGCAAGGGGCTGATCCAAACCCTGATTCCGCTCGGCGATGGCAGTGGCCTGGCGGTAACAGTGGCCAGATACATCACCCCCAGCGGCCGCGATATCCAAAATCTGGGCATTGAACCCGATCTGTTGCTGGCGGCTCCTGAACCGCTCAATCCCGGCGGCGATCACGACAGCTGGTTGGAGCAGGCCCTGACAAGCTGCGTCAGCCTGCTGGAGCAGGGGATCGCCAGTTCAGCTCAGCCGTGATCCAGCCCCGCACTTACCACGACCCCCTGCATGGCGCCATCCGCCTGGATCCCCAGGATCCGGCCGAGGCCCTGGCCATCGATCTGATCGACACGGCCCCCTTCCAGCGGCTGCGGCGCATCCGTCAACTCGGGCCGGCATTTTTGACCTTCCACGGGGCGGAGTCGAGTCGCTTCACCCATTCCCTGGGGGTGTTGCATCTGGCGCGGCTCGCCCTGGGGCAGCTGCTGCGCCACAGCCCCGATCTTGATCAGCACCGCAGCCTGCTCTATGCCGCTGCGCTACTGCACGACCTGGGCCATGGGCCCTTGAGCCATACCGGAGAAGAGATGTATGGGCTGCGGCATGAGCAGTGGTCGGGCCGGCTAATTCGGGAGTTTCCAGACCTGCGCGATCGGCTGGAGGCCACGGCGCCCGGCAGCGCCGCCGCAGTGGCAGATCTGCTGGAACATGGCCAATATCCCAGCAGCGCCATCAAGTCTCTGGTTAGCAGCCAACTGGACTGCGATCGACTCGACTACCTGCTGCGCGATAGCTACAGCACCGGCACCAGCTACGGCCGTTTGGATCTGGAGCGGATCCTGGCCGCTTTGACCATCGCCCCCGACGGTGGCCTGGCCATCCATCCCAAGGGGCTGATGGCAGTGGAGCACTATCTGGTGGTGCGGGATTTGATGTACCGCAGTGTCTATAACCACAGGCTCAACGTGGTTTGCAATTGGCTATTGAGCCAGGCCATCAGTACCGCCCGCCGGCTGGGGCCGCGGCTGGTGGAGGCCGATGCGGTGATGGCCCGCTGGCTGTGGCAGAGCGAGCCGCTAGATCTGAACAGCTTTTTGGCCAACGACGACATTCGCACCGGCTACCACCTGATGCGCTGGATGGAAGCTGGGCCGGAGGAACTGGCCGAACCCTGTGCCAGGTTGTTGAATCGGCGGCTACTCAAGGCCACCGATGTGAGCCAGCTAGATGCCGGCCAACGCCTGGAATTGCTGGCCCTTGCCCAGCGCCTCAGCAATGCTGCCGGCTTGGCCGCCGAGCGCTGCTGTGGGTTGCAACAGCGTCAAAATCGCGGCTATCACCCCTACAAGGGCGGCCTGAGGCTTTGGAACGGCCACGACCTCCAGGCCCTGGAACAGCGCTCGGCCCTGGTGCGCAGCCTCACCGAAGCGACCGAATTGGCCTGGCTGATCCACCCGTCGGAGGTGAGCACAGCCCTTAGGTTGCGGCTTGCCGAGCTCGGCCCCCCAAGCCCATGAATGCCCAACTTGTTCTAGCTGCGGCAGGCAGTGGCTCCCCCCATCGATTGCTGCTGCCCGACCAGGCGGGCGATCCGCTCGAACTGGTGCGTCAGCTGCTGGGGGACGCGGAGCTGCAGGCCCGCCGCAGCGCCGTTGGGGCCCTAAGGCTGGAATGCGGCCAGCGGCGTTTGGGGGCCAGTTGTCTGGCCGCCATCAGCTCGCGGCTGGCCGAGGCAGAGCTGGGGCCGATCACGGTGGCGGCCGCCGATCCGCTCACCCGGGTGGCGGCGGCGGCCCTCGGTTTGGAATGGATTTCTCCCCACCACTTGCAGGTTGAGCGAGCTGAGCAAGCCGCGCAACTCGACTTAACAAGTCAGCCAAGTCAGTCAAGTCAGCCAAGTCAAGGCAGCCCTGTCCACCAGCAGTTGACGCTGCATCGAGGCACGGTGCGTTCGGGAGATCACATCGAAGCCGCTGGATCTCTGTTGGTGTTGGGGGATGTCAATCCCGGCGCTCGGTTGAGTGCCGGGGGTCACGTGCTGGTTTGGGGCCGACTGCGGGGGGTTGCCCATGCCGGCTGTCACGGCGACCAGGGGGCGCGAATCGTGGCCATGGGGCTCCAGCCCCTACAGCTGCGCATCGCCGATGTGATCGCCCGGGGCCCCCAGGAAGCCCCGCCGCCAGGGCTCGCCGAGCAGGCCAGCTTGAGCGCCGGTGCCATCCGCATTGATCCGGCCAGCCCCAGCTGGCCGCTGGGCTGAAGCGATCAAGCCGCTGCCTTGGCAGCTGCTGCGCCAGTCAGCCTTGGAACGGCCTTAGCTATCGCAAGATATACACATTCTCGATATGGCTATGGGTGGCTTCATGACCATTCGTGGCAATATTGACGGTCTAATTCGCCCTTTTGTGTCGCCAATGACCGCAATATAGAATCAGATAGATGGTTTGAATCATGTCAAAATAAAAGAGCGTAGATATCGAGTAAAAAATAATGATCATCATTGTGTGTCAATTGTTGGGGGGAGCCCACTGTTCTCGTTCTAGCCAGCCGAAAAGCCCGGGCCAGATGCCCAGCCTGAAAAGCCCAGCCCCGCAGCCCCAGCGGCAAGCGGTGCGGGGCAAAAGAGTTTGGGCCTAACCTGCCTCCACTCCAACCCTTGCCGTGAACGCCACGTCCGCCCGCACCATTTTGATCTGCTCCGGCAAGGGGGGCGTTGGTAAAACGACGCTAACCGCCAATTTGGGGATCGCCCTGGCCCGCCAGGGGGCTCGTACGGCCGTGATCGATGCCGACTTTGGGCTGCGCAATTTGGACCTATTGCTGGGTCTGGAGAACCGCATCGTTTACACGGCCCAGGAGGTGCTGGCCGGCAGCTGCCGTCTGGAGCAGGCCCTGGTGAAGCACAAGCAGGAACCAAACTTGGCGCTGTTGCCGGCGGGCAATCCCCGCATGCTCGATTGGCTCAAGCCGGAGGACATGAAGACGATCGCCGCCCAGGTGGGCCAGCAGAGCGATTACGTGCTGATCGACTGCCCCGCCGGCGTTGAGGGCGGCTTTCGCAACGCCGCCGCCGCCGCTGAGGAGGCGATAGTGGTGACCACTCCGGAGTTGTCGGCGGTGCGGGACGCCGACCGGGTGATCGGACTGCTCAACAGCCAGGGGATCCAGCCGATTCAGCTGGTGCTCAACCGGGTGAGGCCAAAGATGATGGCCAACCAGGAAATGCTCTCGGTGCAGGACGTTACCGACATCCTGGCCTTGCCCCTGCTGGGCCTGGTCTTGGAAGACGAACAGGTGATCGTGAGCACCAACCGCGGCGAACCGCTCACCCTCGAGGGCCACGGCGCTGGTTCCCCCGCCGCCCGGGCCTACATCAACGTGGCGCGGCGGCTGTGCGGCGAAGATGTACCTCTGGTCGATCCCAGCAAGGAACGCTCCGGATTGCGGGCAAAGCTCGGCCGGCTGATTTCTAAAAATCTGTTCTGACGGCCATGACCCTGCGCGATTTGATCAACCGGCTGTTGAGGCGTGAGCAGGCCAGCGGTGAGACGGCAAAACAACGCCTGCAGCTGGTTCTTGCCCACGACCGCAGCGATCTCAACCCAGAACTGCTGCAGCGGATGCGGCAGGAAATTCTCGAAGTGGTGAGCCGCTACGTGGAAATCGACGTGGAGGAAGGCGAGGTGAGCCTGGAAACGGAAGATCGGGTGACGGCCCTGGTGGCCAACTTGCCGATCAAGCGCGCCCGCTCGCTGCCCCTTATCCCTGGCCTGGGCGATAGCGACCAATCGACAGCAGATCCGCTGAGACGAGCCAGCTGAACCCGAGCTGCCAGCTGGCAGCAGCAGCGATCAACCCAGGCCTGGAGCGGATCTGGAGCCGATGCTCGCTGGCCCATCCCTCAGGGCGCCGCCCCGCCCAGGGGGCTGAGGGGGCAGGAAAGCGTGGGAACCCTGGGGACAGTCGAGAACCTCCGCATGGCACTACTCAATGCCGCCCTGGCACCGCTAACACCCGCCGAGCAGCGAGTGCTCGATCAGCTGATCCTGGGCCTTAGCAACAAGGCCATTGCCGCCGCCCTGGTGCTCAGCCCTCGAACGGTGGAGAGCCATGTGTCCCATCTGCTGGCCAAAACCCAATGTCGCAGCAGGAGCCAACTGCTGCTCTGGGCCTTGGGATCTGGCACAGCGATAAAGTGTTGAGCAGGTCGAGAGACCCACGCCGGCTTAGCTCAGTGGTAGAGCAGCGCTTTTGTAAAGCGAAGGCCATCGGTTCAAATCCGTTAGCCGGCTTCCAACTTGATCGCAGCCCCTGGGCAACCTGCTTCTGCCCAGGGGCTGCGATCAATCAACCACCAGCCTTTGCGGCGCCAGTTGAACTGCGCTTTGGCTTGGCGGATTTCCCCTGGCGGCAACAGCCCTCAAGCGGAGCTGGCCCTTGGCAGCAACAGCCTTCAACCGCAGCGGCCAAACCCGACCTAACGTGAAGCATTGCCGCACCGGCATAGCAGCGGATGATTCAGCGCAGCTCCCGTACTACAGCCTCAGCCATATCCTCAGCTACAACCATATCCTCAGCTACAACCAAAGTCGTATCTACAGCTACAGCTACAGCTACAGCCGCAATTGCAGTCGCAGCCGCCATCGCCGCAAGTTTGACGCTAAATGGTTCAGCTCTAGCAACTCCGATCGCCACCGTTCCGAGCCCATGCCTGAAAACGACAGTGGCGAAGCGAGAATTTGGTCAAGCTGTTCGTCATGTCGATATGCTGGCAATCGATCCGCGTAGTCAGCAGGGCAAGCAGGTGTTTCTTGGCCTTGATAATGGGCTTAAATTAGAGCTCAACGAAGACAGCTCTGACGTAACCTTCTTTGGTAATTATGCTATTGGTCATCAAGTTGAGATTTGTGCCATTCATGGCGCCACTCATGGTGCCACTGCCCGAGCAGCTTCCCGAGCCCCTGCCAGGGCAATTGTTGGCTCCAGTCAAGCCAAGCTGACCATTGCGCGCCTAGGCGCAGCGCCTGTGCTGGCCTTCAGCATCGCTGACCGGCTCACCGGCACTTATGGCCAGGCGCAACTGACCAGCCATGTCTTCTCCGCCATGTAAATCCTGTCAGCTGGGGCCAGCTTGGTCGCCGGGCCGCAGCTCCAGGATGGCCCTGGCAAGCTGGGCCGCAGCGCCAGCACCAGAAAAGCCTTGGGCATCTCCG
>CANHSW010000008.1 GCA_947463165.1 Cyanobacteriota bacterium | reverse complement strand
GATGGGGAAGATCGCGGGCATCCTGCAAGGGCGAGGGCAGCTGGAAGAGGCGCTGCGCATCTATCAGGAAGAGGAACTACCGGTGTATGAACGCCTGGGAGACGTGCACGCGAAGGTCATCACGATGGGAAAGATCGCGGACATCCTGCAAGGGCGAGGGCAGGAAGACCAAGAGCCACCGCCCGCCTGAGGAAAGCTTCAGCCCGCCACTAGCTCCCTCAGCCCCCCAAAACCCCGCGCAGCCCTTCGCTGTAGAGGATGGCGGTGCAGAGGATGGCGCCGGCCCAGCAGAGGCTGCGCAGGGGTGGCAGGTTGGCCACATAGGCGCCGATATAGCCGAGCCGCAGTGCTGGGTGCAGCCAGGCGGCCAGCAGCGCCAAGCCCGCCGGGACCGCCCCATTGTGGACAGCCTGCAGGGCCAGCAGGCAGGCCGGGGCGTGCAGGGTGAAGGCTTCAAAACTGTTTTGATGGGCCCAGTTGGCCCGCTTGCCCCAGGCAGGCAAGCGCTCGAACATCGCCCGCGGCGCCGCCAGGTCGGCTGGGGTGAAATCCGCCTGGGAGCGGGCCGCCCCCAGGGGCACCAGGCTGGCGATCACCACCGCGCCGGCCAGCACCAACGACCAGGCGTAGGCGCCGCCGCCATGCAGGGCCAGCGTTGCGGCGCTGCTGGATCCAGCCCCCGCGGGCTCCACCGCCAAGGGAAGCAAGGCCAGCAGGGCGGTGAACGGCAGCGGTACAGGCATGGAAGCTTCTGGGGACGGGCCCCTCACTTCTAGGGTTTTCTAGGGTGGAGGTGCGCAGCCCCTTTCTCCAACTCCATGGCCGACACCTTCTCCTTCGACGTGGTGAGCGATTTCGATCGCCAGGAGCTGGTGAACACCCTGGATCAGGTGCGCCGCGATGTGGGCCAGCGCTACGACCTCAAGGATTCCAAGACCGAGATCGAACTGGAGGAGCTCAGCCTCACCATCACCACCGCCAGCGACATGACCCTCGATGCGGTGGTGGATGTGCTGCGCCAGAAGGCAACCAAACGCAATATCTCCCTGAAGATCTTCGATTTCCAGAGCCCCGAGCCGGTGGGTGGCAACCGGGTGCAACAGCTGGTGAAGCTGCGCAAGGGTCTCAGCCAGGAGCTGGCCAAGCAGCTCTCCAAAACCCTGCGCGACCAGCTCAAAAAGATCACCGTGTCGATCCAGGGCGACAGCCTGCGCATCACTGGCAAAAGTAAAGACGACCTGCAGCAGGCGATCCAGCTGCTCAAGGGCCAAGACCTGGAGGTGCCGCTGCAGTTCGAGAACTACCGCTGAGGTTGGCCCTGCTGCCCGGCTGCCCTACCACCAGCTTGAATCGGCGGCCAAGACCCACCCACCGCATCGGCGATCAGGCTGTAGATCGCCGATGCGGTGGGTCTGGGTAAAACGTTGGAGTGCGGCATCCTTTCCAGCCAGTTGATCCGGCGCGGGCGCGGCGAGCGGCTGCTGCTGGTAACCACCAAGAGCATGCTGGTGTAGTTCCAGAAGGAGTTCTGGACGCGCTTTCCACCCCGCTGGTGCGGCTGGATTCGGTATCCCCGATCTGCGCGGCAGCGTCAAGGAGCGCGACAGCGCCGATGGGGAATGCCCGGCCAGGACAGGAAGGACCGGATCGTGCTACTCACCGGCCGCCGCGAGACCCAGCGTTTCCTGGTGGAACATCTCGCCGCCGATCTGGGCCTGCCCAAAGGGGAGGTGGAAGGCAACTTTGGTGAGGCAAAGGGGCCTTCAGAAAATTCGCCCTCACCCCCGCTCTGGCCCCATGACATCGCCAAGCCCCTGATCACCTGCACCCCCGGATTGGGCTCAGCGATTGCTGATGAATTTTTCCGCTGTCAATCCAACGTCTTTGGCGATCTGCCGCAGCAGTGGTGGTGAGATGTCCCGCCCTTTGTGGAAGGGAACGGTCGTGAAACGGCCCGTGGCGTCCTTGAACTGTTGGTGGGAGCCTCGCTGGCGCACCAGCGTAAAGCCGAGTTTCTGAGGATCTCCACTACTTCAACAGGTTTTAGAAATGGGATGGATCCCACCGTCAAGCAGGCACACAGATCTGCTGTAGCCCTACAAAAGCAGCATCCAGGCGGGGTTCGCCATCTTCCAGCAGCATGGCAATCACCTCCTGGAGGTTGGTCTGCAGTTCATCAAGGCTTTCGGCCTGGCTGTGAGCGCCAGGAAATCCCGGCACGTAGCCCACGAGCAGCCCGGTGTCCGGGCATCGCTCGATCACCGCTGAGAAGGTCCGCATTGCTACCACTCCAGGTCCTCCATTCTGTAGCTAGCTCGGATCCGTCGCTCGCCCCCCCCTGATCTATGGCCCTCCCCGGCATCACCAGCGCCCGCCAAGGGGGAGCCCTGGTTGTGGCCGATATCACTGGGAGATTCCGCCTCGTTGGCTGCTGGCGGTGAGCTGCCACCCACTGCTGCTGATCGATCGGCAGCAGTGGGTGGCCTCACGGTTGATCGGTGTGATCGGGTGGGAGATTATCGGGGGGTTTGGCATGATTTTGAGAAAAATTACAATTATTCAAGTTGTTGATGTTTAATTCCAAATGAGATCACTCTACTTGCCCGGCTTCATCCGGTCGACAACTTTATTGCGAATCGCTTCCTGCTCCAAAGTTTCTTTTACCGTATCGGCTGGAACGAGAGTAAGTATAACAGCCCAGAACTGAAGAGAAGTAAGCAACGCCAGAGTGCCGTAGCTCAATGATCGCAAGAGCTCTGCATTATCATGAAGGTAGCATATCTGCCTGGCAAGTGGTGCCGCAAATGAAACAATGGTAACTACTAGTAATACAAGAGTGGAATAAAGCAGAGGGCGAAAAAGCTTGGTGATCTGTCGGGATTCTTGGGATTGCTTTGCTCCTGCTTCTTTCCCAAACAACTGAACTAGAAACTTGGGATAGAGCAAGGCAATCCAAGCCCCCATGACAGCAAATACTATTCCAGCAGTATTTCTAAGTCCCTCATATACTGACATTTGTTCTTTTAGTGAAACCTTTCCTCCTAAGGCGAGCGAAGTTGTGACTACAGCCACAACAGTCACAACCCCTAGAAAACGTACAAGCCTGTTCATGTTGTTAAGGATTGTGCATGACGGCAAGAATTGAGTCACGCATTGATGCAAGGGCTTCAAGGATGCTTGTCGCCTCATGTATTTCATTTGCAACATCTAGAGTTTCCAATTCAAAATCGTCTTTTGCTACTGAGTGGCTTAACCACCTAGGACTCTGTTCGCAAGCAAAAGTGAATCCAACGTCGTCCCACCTTGAGTCATGACTGGACTCCCACTCATCTATGATTTCTTTTAGCTCTTCCTCGGTTGGAGTAAATGGAAAATCATAAGTTAGTCTAACATCAACACTTAGGATCTTTTCTTTCTTAATCCCCAAGCTTCTGAGAAGCTTTTGCCAGCTCTCCTGATTGTTTTTCACGCCTGGGGAAAGTGTATTGTGCCTGGTAATCTTCCTTATGTTGATCCTATTTTTAATGATGTAATCAACTTGTCCCAGCCTTTTTACTACAGACGACGAGAACTGGGGATACAGATTAAGCAGAGGGTCTTCTGGCTTCGCGCGGTATCCAGCAATGTTGAGATCGGAGTCTCCATAATCAGAGAGAATCACGTAGTCTGAAAACTTGCCTATAAATTCTCTCAAATACTTTTCCAGATTTCTCTTGCCATTTAATCTGCTTTGAAAGCGTATTGTTGCATATACACTCTTTGCAGGTACAAACCAAAAGTAGGTCGCATAGCCTGGAATACTGTTCTTCGGCAACGAGGTAAATTCAACTTTTGCATTTCCTACTCTTGATCCTGAGGGGACGGCTGCCACTCTGCCATTGTAAGAGACGATTTCATTCCATGTTGTCAGCAGGTAGTCTCCGGTGTTTGTATCTGAGGCAAGGTCATAACAGAATGTACGTTCAACACCCTCACTCTCGACTAATCCAAACGTGCATGTCTCATCCAGTGTTTTGTCATTCTTGACCACCCATCGCTTCAGTTGTTGCAAAAAACTGGACAAATCGCCAAGGGCAGGATTGAGTGCTCCAGACACATAAAGTCCGCATCTGTCTATTTTGTAAAATGTGATCTTTGCATTTGCCATGGAGCTAGTGAGTGCGGCTAGGCAACTTCCACGGAAATCATAGCAGTTTTTTGGGACGCATTGGCGCTAATTGCGTTCCTTGGTCTTGAATCGTGCTGATTTAGGTATTCTTGCCCGTAGCTATGTTTAAAGGAATAATTTCGACCAGGAGAGACTATGTATATTGAAGCGATCATATTTCTTGCGCATTCTTGCTCAAATAGTTGCACTAGCGTGACTTGCACCTCAAGATGTTGGTAATCGTGGGACCTTGGCCGGACACAGGCTGGCGGTTGCAATGTGCAATGACTTAGCGCTTCAGGGGCTCTTACCTGCTTTGACCATGGAGATTTTCGCATATGCTGGCTTTGCGACTGTGCATTGTCCTCGCCTCCCTTGTCTATTCAGTATTAATGCTCCTGCCGGATGTCCGTGGCGCTTCCACCATGACAGCTTGTTGAATCAATGCATTGGCTGAGGCAGGTTTCCTGCAACTTCAAATTGCTGCCGCTGGAAGTGGTGCACTGTGTTGTCATCCAAGCATCGGAAGGACACGTCATGCCCGCTGGCTTCCACCTGTACCTCCACCTGATCAAAGGGCGTGCTGGCGAAGACGCAGCAGCTGCTAGCTCCAAGCTGAACAACATCCTCAGCACTGCGAGCCGAGTGGTATTCAAAGGCTTCAATGCCGGCTTCCCGCATCCGCTGGCCGATGCCCTGGCAGAAGCGGCTATCCACGGGATCCCGCAGGCGTTCCTGCAGGTCGCTGCTGCCCTGGTCGTGCAGCCTCAGGCCCCTAGACGTGCGTAGTTCCACATGAAAGAGGGTCTTTCGCATTGCAGCTTTGCTGGGAAAGGGTTGAACGGGTCCGTTCTGAAACACCAGCTCGTAATACGCCCCCTCCAGCAGACAGCCGAATCGGCTGCGGGAGCCATAGAACAGGCCTCGCTCCCAGCGCGTGGCGAAGCGGGAGCCGTAGCGCTTGCGATAGCGGAAAGGGGTGAGCAGCAGGCGATGCCGCAGCGGACACTCCTCGGCGCTGGGAAGCTCCGGCTTGCTGGCCTCCAGAAAGTCTTCCAGCCAGGCCTGCTCATCCAGGCTGTCGGTGGTACGGCGTGTGGCCTGGGCCCCTTGTTGCTCCACCAGTCGCAGCACCACCCCATCCAGGCTGGTGAGGGACTGGAGATCCACGCTGGCTGCCTTGCTCACGGCCGCCCGCGCATGGCGTCGAGGTAGTGCACCAGCTCCACCAGGTGCTCCGGATCTTGCAGCTGCTCCCGCGGGATGCCCCCCGTATGCCGGTTGGCTGTGTTGATCCAGTGGCGCATCAGTTCGATGTCGTCTCCCACCAGGGCCGAAAGACTGCGATGCAGGCGCAGCACCAGGGCAATCATCCGCTGGGTGTGCCGATCAATGCGGCTCTTCGCCCGTGCATGCTCAAAGAAGGTGCGGCTCTTGCCGATCGCCTGGGCCGTGTCTTGGGCCGACAGCCCCAGTTCCTCCCCGGCGCGCTGCAGGGCTTTGCGCAGCACCAGGCCCTCGTTCAGCCCGCTGGTGGCCGCACTAGTGCGCTCCTGAACAGCCATTACCCTCGACCAACCTCGCCACAGCATGCCTCAAAAGTGGCAACCATGCAAGCCTTGCCTCGAATGAGGCGGATGCTGCTGGCTGAAATCGTAGTTGTCGCGGAGGCGTTTGATGCAGCTTTTGCATCGATCAGACCCCTTGGTAACACTGGCATCCCGTCTAGCCTGATGCCTTAGATCGGCCGCACCACTTGCTCCCCTCCGTCGTCGCCAGCGAGCTGGAGCAGGTGGCCGCCAAGCCATCCGCATCTCCTTTCACACCATCACGCCTGGCTTCAGGGGGCGGTTGCGGCGGGCGCCACACCATCGAGGAGGCCTACATCGCTCGGTTCGCCAGCCGTTGCAGATCGCCGCATTGGGCCGTTCAGCCACCGGTGAACGGATTCAACAGGTGAACCCCGGTGTTGGCGAAATCCACCACATTGCGTGTCACCACCGTCAACTCATGCAGCATCGCGATGGCAGCGATCTGTTTATCAATGGTGTGCTGGGGATCAGGTACACGCAAACGGCCCCAGACCTGAGCAGCATCGCTATCCAGCGCCAATACCCGATCGCCGTAATCGTGCAGCACCTGATCAAGCCACTGTTCAAGCATCCCAGCCTGTTGACGATCACCAGGATGGCGAATCAGCTCCACGCCACGCCGTAGCTCGCCAACCGTAACCGCCGCGAGAAAGATAGGCCTGTTGTTGTTAGAAGCATCCTCCCAGAAGGCGATCACGCCAGGATCAGCACAACGGCCCTTACGCGCCTCGCTGATCACATTGGTGTCAACCAAAAACGTGGCAAGTGGTGTCAACCAATAGCATGGCAAGTGGTGTCAACCAAAAACATCCAAGGCCTCTGCGGTGTCAACCGGCCGCTCGAAATCAGTATCGCGGCCCACGTTGGGCATGGCGCTCAGTAGTTCAGCCAGATTGCGGCGTGGAGGCGTCAGCAAAGCAGTCGCCAAGATTGCCCGATGTTCAGCCTCGGCGGTGCGTCCATGGGCTCCGGCCCGCTTCTTCAGGGCCTGCACGAGCCCATCATCGACGCCGCGCACCAGCAGATCAGCCACCAACCCCCAGTACAACTGATAACAATGATGGCGGCGCCTTTGTGGTGATATCCACTACGCCTCAATCGAGACCAGAATCGCTCACCCCCACCCTCTCGGCGATCTGCAGCAGCAGGGTCTCCATGCGATCCAGCCTGGCCTGGATCGCGGCCAGGCCAGAGGGCGCGGCCACTGCCTTCGCGGCTGCCTTCGCGGCTGCCTTCGCGGCCAGCGGGGGCTCGCCCCCCGGAGCCGCTGGATCAGGGCTGCCTTGTTGAGGCCGGTGTAACCCTTGAAGCCCCGCTCTTTACAGAGCGCCTTCAGCTCCTTCACGCCCAGCTTCTCCAGCCCCTCCGCCAGTTCTCCAGCGACCTGCGGCTCCGGCTGAGACATGGACGGCAGCGCCCCATCCAGCTCCCGCAGGATCCGGGCGTCGGCCTGGGCCAGCTGCCGCAGGCTTTCCCGCAGCGCCTCAGCGATCTTGCCCATCGGCCGGCTCCTGGGATGGTTCGGGCAGAATGCTGAGCTGCTGGACGGTGCTCTCAGCTTCGCGGCTCTGCTTTTGGCGGATTTGTGTTTTGCTGCTCTGTACCCGACTGATCTGTACCCGACTGCTCTCTGCCCGGCCGCTTTCCTCAATACCGCCGCTCTCCAGGCCGCTGCTCTCCAGGCTGGCCCGCAGCACCTGTTGGCGGGCACTCAGCTGTTCGAAGCGTTGCTTGCCCGTTCGCCAGCGGTTGAGGAAGTTGATCACCGCCTGCACCAACCTGCCGATGCTGACGCCGCCGTTGTAGTTGCGCCGGCCCACCTGGTACGCCCCGAAGGCGGTGCCCATCTCGTCGCCAGCTTCCTCGCTGAACCGCAGCAAGGGCATTGACCCATCGTCCAAAACCGGCGAGCTGGCGCTGCTGCTGATCCGGCTCTACCGCAGCCTCTCGGTTCTGGTCGGCAACGATCGCCTGCAGTTGCGTCACTGGTTTCACACCGCCAACCGCCACAGCGGAGGCGTGCCAGCCGAGCAGGTGCAGCGCACTGAGGGGCTTGTTGAGATCGTGCAATACCTCGACGCCATGCGTGCACCGATCTAAGCGGTGGATCTACGCCCCATCGTTGCGGCTGCACCCGCAGTGGCCCTGCAGGGGACTGTGCTGCGTCTTGTGCAGCAGCAGGGCATCAACAGCCTGGATCCTCTTGTGGACAACCTCGAGCAGCTGGCCCGTCTGGAGGCCTTGGTGGAAACCAGCAAGCCCCTGGCGCAGGTTGCTGGCGCCGGCATTCCAAGCCATCCACTGCTGGCGACCCCATTCCGCTACCCGCCCCTGCGCCATGGCTCCCGTTTCGGCAGTCGTCAGCAGAGGGGGATGTTCTACGGCTCGCGTAGCCGCAGCGGTTCGCTGCTGGAGGGCGCCTTCTACGCCCTGTTGTTTTGGGAGGGGCTGATTGATCCTCCGCCCGCGCCCATACGCCGCCGCCAGGCTCTGTTTTCCGTGCTGCTGAATGCCAGCCTCGGCCTGCAGCTGCAAGCCATCGCTAATCAAGCTGCCCAAGTTAGCCTGCGGGATCCCATGGATTACGGGCCTACCCAACAGTTGGGGGAGTGGATGCGAGATCAAGGAATTGAGGCCTTTGAATACCTCAGCGCCCGCTCCAGCGATTCGCTCATCCAAGTGGGTGTCTTGACACCAGCGGTGTTTCAGTCCACCCCCTTCGATCAAGTGGAGATCACCACAGAAATCACAGCAGATCACGCTTCTTTTCTCTGTCATGACGATGCCAGGCTGCATCGTTTCCCCCGCGAGCTATTCCTGATCGATGGCCAACTCCCGAGGGTTGCACATTGATCGACAGCGGGTGGCTGCTTCCGGCTGCGGATCCTCCAGGAGCAGGTCTGTGATGGGCTTCTGTAAGCGATCTTGCCGGGGCAGCGAGCCCCGCCAGGCCCGTCGTTATCCCCCCCGGCCTGAAGGCCAGGGTTATTCGCTTGAATTCAGCTGAATTCGGATCCCTGCCGGGAGTGCGCGGCAATGGTTGAGGGCCAAAGGAAGGTTGAGGGCCAAAGGAAGGTGGAGGGCCCGGGGGTTGTCGCTGAAAAAGCCCTGGGCGGGGGAGCGGGCTGGCGCTTCTGGATCGATCGGGGCGGCACTTTTACCGATGTCGTCGGTCGCTCGGGTGACGGCCGGCTGGTGGTGCGCAAGCTGTTATCGGTGCAACCTGGCCGGGCTGGCGATCCGGCGGTGGCCGCCATCCGCGAGCTGCTGGGGCTGGAAGATAACCAGCTCGATGGCAACCAGGAGATCCCGGCGGGTTTGATCGCCGAGCTGCGCCTCGGCACCACGGTGGCCACCAATGCCCTGTTGGAGCGGCGCGGCGAGCCGGTGTTGCTGCTGATCAACCGGGGTTTTGCCGATTTGCTGGCCATCGGCGACCAGCACCGGCCAGACATCTTTGCGCTCCAGATCCGCCGGCCCCAGCCGCTGCGGCTGCGGGCCCTGGAGGTGGCGGGGCGGTTGGCGGCCGATGGCAGCGAGCTTGAACCCCTGGGCCTCGATGGCCAGCTGGAGGTTGAGTTGCGGCGGGCCCTGGCCGAGGGCTACCGCAGTGTTGCCGTGGCCCTGATCCATAGCTACCGCAACCCCAGCCAGGAGCTGGCCCTGGAGCGCTGGCTGCAGGGCCAGGGTGTGACCCATGTGGCGCTTTCCCACCGGCTCAGTGGCCAACCCCGGCTGGTGCCCCGCGGCCACACCGCCCTGGTGGAGGCGGCGGTGGCGCCAATTTTGCGCGCCTATTTGGAGCAGGTGCAGCTGGCCCTCGGTGCCGCCACCCCCCTGCGGGTGATGCGCTCCAGCGGCTCCTTAGCACCGCCAGCCCTGTTGCACGCCAAGGACACGATCCTTTCGGGTCCCGCCGGCGGCATGGTGGGGGCGGTGGCGGTGGCCCGCCAGGCACTGCTGGCCGATGGTTGCGCCGATCTGCCGCCGATCGTGGGTTTCGACATGGGCGGCACCTCCACCGATGTATTCCACTTCGATCCCAGCAGGGGCGAGGCGGCCTGGGAGCGCAGCCCTGAAACCGAAATCGCCGGCCTGAGATTGCAGGCGCCGATGCTGCCGGTGCATACGGTGGCTGCCGGCGGCGGTTCGATCATTGATTTCGATGGCGAGCGGCTGCGGGTGGGACCCGAATCCGCCGGCGCCGATCCAGGGCCCGCCGCCTATCGGCTCGGCGGGCCGGCCACGATCACCGATGCCAACCTGCTGCTGGGGCGGCTGCCAGTCCAAGCCCTGCCGGCGGTGTTTGGCCCGGCGGGCGATCAGCCACCAGACATTGAGGCGGTGCGGCAGCGCTTCTCGGCCCTGGCCAGCGCCATCACCAGCGCCCATCGGGCCACCACCCCGGAACAGGTGGCGGAGGGTGCCCTCTGCATCGCCATCGAAAGGATGGCCGAGGCGATGCGGCGCATTTCAATTCAGCGGGGCCATGACATCCGCACCGCCCTGCTGGTGAGCTACGGCGCCGCCGCCGGCCAGCACGCCTGCCGGCTGGCGGAGCTGCTGGGGATTCGCCGGGTGCTGCTGCATCCCCTGGCCGGGGTGCTGTCGGCCTACGGCATCGGCATGGCGGAGCAGCGCCAGCTGCGGGAGCGGGCGGTGCGGGCGCCGCTGGCGGTGGCCCAGCTGCCAGCCCTGGAGGCCCTGCGCGATCAGCTGGCGGCGGAGGCCACGGCGGCCCTGCGGGCGGCGGGTGATTTAGGGCTCCAGCAGCAGCCCCGGCTGGAGTGGCGCCTGGAGCTGCGCTATCCCGGCAGTGAGCGGGGGTTGGAATTGTCCTGGCCCCAGCAACACTGGGAGCCGCAGGACCTGGTGGCGGCGTTACAGCGGCAGTTTGTAGATTTACATAGGCTGCGCTATGGCTATGTGCCGGCAGACCAGCAGCTGGTGGTGGAACGGCTGCTGGTGGAGGCAGCCTTAGACACCTCCGTAAACATCTCCCTAGACACCTCCGTAAATACCGCCCTAGACACCGCCATCGACACCTGCGTAGACGCAGCCCTAGAGAAGGCAGTGGAGTGGGCGGTTGACCCAGCGCTTCAGGGGGCCTGGTTCGGGGATTTTCATAACGCTCATCCCGGCTGTTTAGCCCAGGATTTAGCCCAGGATTTAGCTAGCCAAGCTCCCCATCATGCTAGCCAAGCTGCCCACCATGGTCCCATGGTTGAGCGGCTGGGCGGCCAAGATTTCGCCCAGCCGCCTGGTTGGTTAGTGGGCCAGCCGTTGCCTACCACGCCGGTGTGGCTGTCCCAGCCAGCTGGATTGGACGCTGCCCAGCCGCCGCCGCCGGCGGGTGGTTTGCCGGAGGCTATCTGTGAGGCCTCTACAAGCAGTGCTGCCGCTACAAGCAGTGCTGCCGCTACAAGCAGTGGTGTCGCAACAAGCAGTACTGCCGCTACAAGCGATTTTCAGGCCACAAGTGGTTTGCATGCGGCCGGCAGTTGGCAAGCGGTGCCCCTATGGCGGCGCGAGCAGTTGGCCCCTGCCACCCTGCTGAGGGGGCCGGCGGTGGTGATGGACGTCACCACCACTTTGATGTTGGAAACCCATTGGCAGGCCCGAGTATTGGCCGATGGTGCCCTGTTGCTGGAGCGCCAATCCGTGGCACCGATTGTTGCGTCCACTGCTAACTATCCGGTTCATCAGGTAGTCCCGCAATCGGTTGAGTCAGCTGCTGCTGATCAGGCATCCGCCCAGGCAACCGCCGATACAGAGTCCCAGGCAGCCGCGCAAGAATTTGCCCCGGCAGCTGGTTATCGCTCTATTCGCTCCCGCGAGCCCCTGCTCGGCGACCAGGGGTGCGATGGGGGGCCAGGCCAGGCCCCGGATCCGGTGTTGTTGGAACTGTTCAACCATCGCTTTGCCGCCATTGCCGAACAGATGGGGGTGCAGCTGCAGCAGAGCAGTCGCTCGGTGAACATCCGCGAACGCCTCGACTTTTCCTGTGCCCTATTTGATGGCCAGGGCCGGTTGGTGGCAAATGCTCCCCACATTCCTGTGCATCTGGGCTCGATGGGGGAGAGCGTGGTAGCCCTGTTGCAGGCCGTCGGCCGCGGCGAGCGACCGCCGCTGCGGCCCGGCGATGTGATCCTCTCCAACGATCCCTACGCCGGCGGCACCCACCTACCTGATATCACGGCAATCACGCCGATCTTTGCGCCGGCCAAGGCAGATGCAGTTGCAGGCATAGGCATAGGCATAGGCATAGGCATAGGCGTAGACCTAGGGATAGGCGTAGAGGCAGAGGCAGAGGCAGCGGCAGATGCAGATTTAGAAGCAAGGGCGGCGCTAGTGGCGGCTCCAAATGCGGCGCCAGAAGATGCGCTGGAACCGCCTTTGTTCTTTGTTGCCAGCCGCGGCCATCACGCCGATGTGGGCGGCATCACCCCCGGCTCGATGCCCGCCTTCAGCACCAGCATTGAGCAGGAGGGCCTGTTGCTGCGCAATCTGCCCTTTCTGGAAAATGGCGTCTTCGATCGAGGCCGTTGGCTGGCCCGCCTGGCGGCTGGGCCCCATCCGGTGCGCAACCCCGATCAGCTGCTGGCAGACCTGCAGGCCCAGGTGGCGGCAAATCGCCTCGGCGAGCGGGCATTGCAGCAGCTGATCGCCCGCGAGGGGCTGGCGCTGGTGCAGGCCTACATGGACCATGGCCGGGCCCATGCGGCGGCGGCGGTGCGGCGGCTGTTGGCGCGCCTCAGTGATGGGGATTTCCGCTTGGAACTAGATGACGGCAGCTGTATTCAGGTGGCCGTGAGGGTGGATCGGCAGGCCCGCCGGGCGGAGCTGGATTTCAGTGGCAGTTCAGCCCAGCAGGCCGGCAACCGCAATGCCCCCCTGGCGGTTACCAAGGCCGTGGTGCTCTACGTGTTGCGCTGTCTGGTGGCGGAGGAGATCCCGCTCAACGCCGGCTGCTTTGAACCGATCAGCTTGATCGTGCCGCTGGGCTGTTTGCTCAATCCGCGGCCGCCGGCCGCCGTGGTGGCGGGCAATGTGGAGACCTCCCAGGCCGCCACCAACGCCCTGTTCGCCGCCCTTGGCGTGCAGGCGGCGGCCCAGGGCACGATGAACAATCTCAGCTTTGGCGATACCGCCGCAGGAGCGGCCAGTCGTCAGTATTACGAAACCATCTGTGGCGGTACCGGGGCTGGGATCGGGGCCGATGGCCACGGTTTTGCCGGTGCGGCGGCAGTGCAGAGCCATATGACCAATTCCCGCATCACCGACCCAGAAATCCTCGAAGAGCGCTATCCGGTGCGGCTGGAGTGGTTTGGCCGCCGGCGGGGCAGCGGCGGCCTGGGGCGCTGGGCTGGTGGCGATGGCGTGATTCGCCAGATCCGTGCCCTGGAGGCGCTGAGTGTTTCGGTGTTGTCGAGCTGCCGCCGGGTGCCCCCCTTTGGCCTGGCGGGGGGTGGGGCCGGCGCCTGCGGCCGCAACCTGCTGCTGAAGCTGGATGGCACGGAGGAGCTGTTGCCCGGATCGTTTGAACGGCAGCTGCAGGCGGGCGAGGCCCTGCGCATCGAGACCCCCGGCGGTGGCGCCTATGGCCCTGGGCCATCCGGGCCTGCGGCGGAGCCGGCCTCCCCTGAGCGGCCCACCGATTTATCTATCCAGCCACCAGCGGCAGGTGGCCCGCAGTGAGGCCGCCAGTGAAATCGCCAGTGACGTCGCCAGTGAAGCCGCTTCTGGCTGGGGTGGCCCTGGGGTTGCTGGCGGGTTGGCCGGCCCTGGCGGCCCCGCCCGTTTTACGGCAGCTGGGCCAGGCTGGGGGACAGGCGGGGACCCAGGAGTCCAGGGAAGCGGCGGCCAATGTGCTGCAGGAGCGGCAGCAGCGGTTTCAGCCGGTGTGGTCCGCCCGGGGGATGGTGGCCGCTGGCGAGCCGCTGGCGGCCCAGGCGGGGGCGCGGCTGTTGGCCGCCGGTGGCAATGCGGTGGATGCGGCGGTGGCCACCAGCTTTGCCCTGGCGGTCACCCTGCCCCACTCCACCGGCATCGGCGGCGGCGGTTTCCTATTGCTCTGGTTGCCGGGCACCTCAGCGGCACCTGCATCGGCTGCTTTATCGGCCGCGACACCGGCTGCTGCGTCGGCCCGATCCAGCGCCTGCGCGGCGGCCCGGGCCCAGGAGTTGCCCCTGGGCCGCGGCTTTGCCCTGGGCATTGATTTTCGCGAGAGCGCCCCGGCCGCAGCCGCTGGCAATTTGTTTCTCGATGCAGGCGGGACGGTGGATCGCCGCCGCGCCACCACCAGCTTGCTGAGCACGGCGGTGCCGGGCACCGTGGCCGGCCTGCTGCTGGCCCAGCGCTGCTACGGCCGCCTGCCCCTTGATCGGGTGCTGGCCCCGGCGATCGCCCTGGCCGGCGAGGGGGTGCCGGTGAGTAAAAACTTCAGCCAGTCGCTGGCGGCGGCGGCGCCGCTGCTTTTGGCCGATCCCGGATCCCGGGCGCTGTTTTTTCGAGTCGATCGGCGGGGTGGCTGGCGGCCGCTGCAGCCGGGGGAGCGGTTGCAGCAGCCCCAGCTGGCCGCCAGCCTGAGGCGCATTGCGGCCGGCGGTAACGCCGGCTTTTACCAGGGCCCCAGCGCCGAGGCCCTGGTGCGGCTGATGCGGCGGGGGGGCGGCCTGATCAGCGCCGACGATCTGCGGGCCTATCGGGCCAAGCCGGTGCGGCCGTTGCAGATTCGCTTTCACGGCAACCAGGTGCTGGGACTGCCGCCGCCGGCTGGGGGCATCACCGTGCTGCAGCTGCTGCGGATGTTGGAGCGCTTTGATCTGGCGGCGCTGGGTTTGAACAGTGCTGCCACCCTGCATCTGATGGGCGAGTCAATGAATCTGGCCTACCGGGAGCGCAATGCCGGCTTGGGCGATGGGGCAGAAGCGCCCCAGGCTTGGCAACGCTGGCTGGCGGATGGCCCGATCCAGGCGCTGGTGGCGTCGATTAATCCGCTGCGCCATCGGCCGGCGGCCCAATTGCTGGCCAGGCCAGCTGTACTTGCGGAGGGCGATGACACCACCCATGTGTCGGTGGCGGATGGCCGCGGCGGGCTGGTGGCCACCACCAGTTCGATCAATTTCAGCTATGGCAATGGCGTCACGGTGCCAGGAGCTGGTTTTCTGCTCAATAACCACATGGACGACTTCACCGCCAAGCCAGGCAGTGCCAATGGCTTTGGCTTGGTGCAGGGCCGGGCCAATGCCATCAGGCCTGGCCGGCGGCCGCTCAGTTCCATGGCCCCCACCCTGGTGTTTCGTCCCGATGGCAGTCCCTGGCTGGCCACCGGTAGCCCCGGCGGCAGTCGAATCGCCACCACCGTGGTGCAGGTACTTCTAAATCGTTTGGTACATGGCCTCAACCTGGCGGCTGCGGTGGCCGAGCCGCGCATCCATAGCCAGCTGCTGCCAGATCGACTGGAGTTTGAACAGGGGCTGAATGTAGATACGCGCCGCCTGTTACAGGGAATGGGCCATCTATTGCAGCAGGCGGCGGCCATGGGTGCCGCCCAGAGCGTGGAGCTGATCCCGCCCCAGCAGGGCGGTGGCAGCTATGGGGTCACCGATACAAGGCGCGCCTGGGCCCTGGCCCAACCGGAGGAATAGGCCAAGGCCTGTCAATCACGGGCAATCTCGCGAGCAAATTGTATAACAAATATGGCAAGGAAGACCTGGAGAAGGCTAAGTCATGACCGAGAAAATAATTGTAAACGCTAATTCGCTATAAGCGCCAAGTCGTCTTAAGCGTCAAGCCGTTGTGGGTGCAAAACCGCTATAAAGGCAAAACACTATGGGCGCCAAGCTCTTGTAGGCGCAAAATCGTTGTAGACACCACAGCAAATCATAAGGGCACCTCGGAAAAATCCCAAATTCCGCTGGTCTCATGATGCAATATGTGTGCAGCGACTGGCTTTGCTTTAGCTCGCGGGAGCCGAAAGGGAAATTTTTCGAGGTGCCCTTAAATCCCACCGGTTTCACGAGCCGAGACGCATTGCGGTGAAGGGCAGCTCCACAATCAGCCTGGGTTAAATGGTCATTTTCGAGATACCCATATGCGGCCAGTCCCCTCGGCTTGCAATATCAAAGAAGTCTATATTTTCCAAGGACTCCCCAGCAATTAGCCAGCGATAGTCGGGATGCCCTATGACCAAATTAGACCCCCTGGGAATTCTGGCTCTAGCCGATTGGCCGCTACTAGTTGACTGCCACGAATGTACCGCCATAAATATGCCGCTATCAATATGCCGCTGCCAATATGCCGCCGCAAGCGTACTACCGCTAATGCAACGCCGCCAATAAAGCGCCGCCAATAGAACGCGGCTAATGCAACGCGGCCAATTGGCCGCTACTAATGCGCCGCAGCCAATTGGCCGATGTTACAAGGGTGTCCTTGGACTGCCAGCTGTGGTTCCTAGGATCCTGCCTGTTGTCTACCGGGATTGGTGCCAGCGATGGGGAGTCAGTGGGACAACTTTTTGCGCAACCTCGGCGAATGGCGCGGCTCCTTTTGTTCGCTGAATGCCGATGGGCTGGTGATCGATACGACGCCCTCAATTCTCACCCTGGAGCAGGCGCAAGAGGAGCGGCTGGTGCGGTTTCGGCTGCGCCGCTATGGCGCTGATGGCTACGAGAGCGTCCCCAGCAGTGATTACAGCCAGGACTACCGCAGCCTGGGCCGGCAGGTGGTGTTTTTTGAGACGGGCTCGTTCAGCAAGGGGACCCTGCAGCTGGCACCGGCCAGCGTCTTCGGGGCGGAGTTTGGCTTTGTGGCTGGCGATCGCCGCCACCGGCTGGTGCAGCTGCACAGCCCGGAGGGGGCCCTCGAGCGCCTGGTGCTGATTCGGGAATTTCGGGCGGGCACGGCGGCGAGCGAACGGCCGCCGCTGGAGTGGGGCAATTTGCTCGGCCCATGGTCTGGCCAGGCGGCCACGATTACGGCCGATTGGCCGGAGCCGCAGCTCTGCGGTTGTGTATTGCAAATCGAGCGCGGCGATGGCGATCAAATTCAAATCCGCACCCAGCTGGGCGAACGGGAAGAGGTACACGGCGACGGCGCCCGGCTACTGCTGCTGCCGGATGGGGGCTACAGCCTCTCGCCCACCCAGGTGAGCCACCGGCAAGCCCTGTTGGTGGAGGCCGGTTGGCTGCCCGCCCCCCAGCGATTGGAACGGCTGATCCGCCGCTACGACGCCAGCGGCGCCTGGCTTTCCTCCACCCAGATCATCGCCACGGCGCTTTGAGCTGACCTGGGAATTAGGGGAGACGCCCATCGAGACCGGCCCCTGGGAGCGCCGACCGCTTTAAGCTACTAGCTTAAGCTACAATAGCCAGCTTGAATCAGAATAGTTAGCTTAAACTATCATGGCTAGTTTAATTCATAATAGCTAGCTTAAGCCATGATAGTCAGCCCGTTTTCGCCTTGCCACAGGCTGATGGTATTAAGCTGATAGCTCCGGGCTGATGGTGGCAATAGCACATGCACTCGATTAAATCAATTACCGCAAAACTGCAAAAAGAGACTTGGGTTGGTCTGTATCGGCTTTTTTGGGAAGTAATTTTTACCTATAAATCTTGGCATAAATGTACTTGATTGCCGGCGAGCTCTGCTTCCCTGGGGAAGCGCTGCGGCCGGGCGCAGTGGCAGAGGTGATCCGCTTCTAGTTGCTTGCAAGCACTGGCCTGGAATGCCGCCTGCGGAGCTTGCTTACTAAGCCAGTGAGAGTTTGTGGGGCCGCGCAGGGGGCCCTCGGTGCCCATTGCCCAGATTTGCGAAAGGTTTGCGAAAGGTTTGCGCAAGGATTGCAGGGGACTGTTAACCAGGCCTTAGATGTTGTATCCTGGAACGGAAATTTATATTGTGGCAGGGGCTGCCGTGATTCCATGGATTTTGTCTATTATCTAAATCCGCTTTCTACCTGCCCCTGAGTTGGCTTGTTGAATGCTCATTTCTTAGAATGATGACCAAGGTCGCAATCGATTATCTTGTTGATCAGGTTAATGGTTTGGTAGACCAGCTTCCTGGCCTGTTTCGCCAGCCTGGCGAAATGGAAAAAGTCCGTGAACATGCTCTTGCTTGCTACAAGTGCATGATGGAGCTTGGCGATCAGAATCGAGCCGAAGCCATTCCTCTAGCCCTGGCTGGTGCAGAACTTTTCTTAGCCCTAACAAATTTTGCTTCTCCCCAGCCTGATTGGGTGGAAATTCATGAGGAGTTATGTTGCCGATACGGAGCAATCTGGATTGTTGAGCTAATTAGCGAGGGTTACCCTGGGGCTGAATTTTGGCGAGATCAGGGAATTGATTTGTTGAAGAGACTTTATCAGTTCCATGACGCTTCTGTTGCCTGGATTCCCATCAAGTTAGCCTTTTTGCAGAGACTGCCTGCACCCATTCTCCCTGTCAGGCAAGCGCCCATGTCTGCCGGGCAGGCTATTGCTGCCGCCAGTAATGCTGTTATACCTGCTAGTCAAATACCAAAGTCCCCAGATCAATTGCCAGAATCTGCCGGTCAAGCTAAAGAGTTTTCTATTCAAGTGTCAAGGCCTGCAAGTCAGAGGTTGAAGATAATGGTGGTGGGAAATTGCCAGGCTTATCCGTTGCTGCTTGGCATGCAGCAGAAATTAACTCAGGCCGATATTCATTTTTGTCCATCGGTGCATCTGGCGACTGCCGATGATGTTGCCAATCTTCACCGTGAGCTGGTCAATGCCGATGTGCTGGTGATGCACCGAGTTCAGCCTGGCTATCGTAATAATATAGGTCTCGATAGCCCATATCTGCGCTCTTTGTTGCCCGATGAATCAAGGAGCTTTGTGCTGCCGAATCTTCATTACGAAGGATATTTCCCTTGGACCACCTATGCGCAAGATCCAGAGGGTCGTCTGCCGGCGCTTGAATCCGAATCCCCTTTGGGGCCATACCACGACTTCCTGGCCATGGCCGCAGCGCAGGAGGGATTGGAGTATGCCGACTTGATGGAGTATCGCTGTACACCGCAGATTGCCAATTTATTGCTTAATGCTCATGGTCAATCTCTCAATGAATTGTCGTCACGAGAGTCCGACTGCGATGTGGAGATATCCGATTGGATTGCCGCCAACTTTCGCGACATACCCCTTGCGCACACCATTAACCATCCCACTCAGGCGACCCTAGATCAGCTGTTGCGACGCTTGTTGGCAAAATTAAATAGTCTCCACCGCCTGGGGCCTGAGCTATTTGACAGTACTGAATATTTGGGTGATCTTTCGATTCCTATTCATCCCTGGGTGCGCCAAGCCCTCAGGCTGGGGCCTTGGGCTTGTCAATGGGGGCGGCGTCGCAATGAGCCCTTTACGATTGAGGCTCAGCTAAGCGAATCGATAGCCTTTTATCGCAGGCATTCCTGGATGGCTTCCGCCAATGAAAACCATCCAAAGTTGAAGTTTGCACAGGCTTGCTTGAGCCAGTACCGATAGGGTGTTGGCTGACTGTAAAGATGATTTTTATGCCGCTGATTAAGGGGTATTGCCGGGTCGCTCTGATTATCATTAGAGATAGTTAGGACCTCTGGCCTCCAGCGGTCGTCGATGATGCCACAAACCAGCAGCACCATCATGAGCCTCTCCAGCCACCAGGGTGGCGATCGGATGTTCAATAACGCCGACAGCTTCGCCCAGGCCTTCGACCAAGCCTGGCAGCTGCACAGCCGGCGGCATCCCCAGCCGGGGCTAGCGGCCAGCGACAAGCTGGCCTTGGTGCTGGCCGAGCTGGCCGAGCATCCGTTCCGCCAGGACCAGCCTGAGCTGGCGGAGCAGGTGGCGCAGTTCCGCTTGCGCCTACTGGGGTTGTGAGGGCGCTGCCCGCTGGCCTGTAGCTTCAGCCCACCCGTTTCAGGCATGGTGCCATGGGCGATTCTCTGGTTCGACTGGTGCGGATGCTGAGCGCCGGCTTCAGCAACCAGCACCAGGCCTTTGAGAATCCACCTCTGTACGCCCACATTTTGGTTAAATTCCGGCCCCTGCCCCAGCTCGAGCCGGGTTCCCTGCTGCTGGAGCAGAGTTACGCGATCAATCCCGCCGCTCCCTACCGGATCCGGGTGCTAAGGGCCCAGCGCCAGGGCGATCAGTTGACGATCTCCAACCAGGCGCTGGTGGATGACCAGCGCTTCTGGGGCGCGGTCGACAATGCCGAGCTGCGCCAAAGCATCCAGCCGGGCGACCTGCGGCCCCTGGAGGGCTGCGCCTACCTGGTGCGGGAACAGGGCGATGGCTTCGTGGGTGAGGTGGAACCCGGCTGCCGCTGCATGGTGGAGCGCAAGGGCAGCATCACCTACCTGGTGAGTCGTTTGGAACTCAGCCCCACGGGCATGCGCACAATCGACACCGGTCACGACCCCACCAGCCACGAGCAGGTGTGGGGCTCCCTGGCTGGGCCATTCGAGTTTGAGCGCACCCACGACTATGGCGAAGAGATACCACCTGAGTGGCAATCGCTACTCCAAGTCTGAATTATTGCCGAAAAACATGTCTGTTCCCCTGCTGAGTGCCGCTCCCGCGAGCATCAATGCCCGCGTAAACAGCTTCATGACCACCGGCGAAGAAACCCCCCGTAGGGGTAATCAAGATTTAAGGGCCCTCGACATTCTGATCGAACAGGCTTATCGGCAAATTTTCTTTCACGCCTTTAAAGCTGATCGAGACCCCCGGCTGGAATCCCAGCTGCGGAGCGGTCAAATCACCGTGCGCCAGTTCGCGCGGGGCCTGCTGCTATCAAGTAAATTTCGCAACGACTTCTACCGTTGTAACAGTAATTATCGCATTGTTGAGCATCTTATTGGCCGAGTGCTCGGCCGCCCAACCTACGGAGTTCAAGAGCAAATTGTCTGGTCTATTGTGATTGCCGAACGGGGGCTGCCAGAATTGGTGGATATTTTGCTCAATTCAGAAGAGTATTTGTTGAATTTTGGCGAGGACCAGGTGCCCTGCCAGCGTTCCCGCCTGCTGGCGGGCCGTGCCATCGGCGATCTGCCTTTCAACCAACAAGCCCCCCGCTACGGCGCCTATTGGCGCGAAATCACCGCCCAGCGAGCTCCCAGCGCTGACCCAGCCGCAGGCGGCCAACTCAATCACCTGACCATCTCGCCCGCCTGGGTGGCAGGCCAGCCTCCCCTGCTTGCCCAGCGGCTGTGGCTGGCCCTGGTAGCCATAGGCAGTCTGGAAATAGGCCGTCTACTGATCAGCACCATCGCCGCCATGCTCAGCACTAACGGCTAAGCCGGTTTTGATAGATAATCGCAGCTGCAAAAATTCGATCGACGATTCGCAGCCGGCGCAAGACCTTGAAGCGCTGTAGCCTCCATAGACTCTGCGGGGCTAATTGTGGGTCTAAAAATTAGTCCCTTAATTAATTTTGGATGTTATGCTATGCCGCGATTTCGGCGACCCTGGCGCCTGGGAGGCTTTGGGGCAGGGGCGCTGCCTGGGCCGGGGCTCG
>CANHSW010000007.1 GCA_947463165.1 Cyanobacteriota bacterium | reverse complement strand
GCCATTGACAAGCCAGGCCAGTATTCTGTGATTCCCTATGCCGGTGTCCGAATAATAAATATGAAGCTTGGCCTTGATCTTTCTCTCGAAGGCTCCAGAAATCGAGGATTTTCCGCCTCAAGAGACTATGAAATTACCTGGGCTCAGCCTCTGATCGGCACCCAGGCCAGTCTATTTCTCTCGCCTAAGCTGAGGGTTTTTGCCCGGGGTGATATAGGTGGTTTTGGTCTAAGTGGCGACAAAGATTTATCCGGGAATGCCCAGGTGGGTCTTGGCTATGCCATCGGCAGCAATACGGACCTAAACCTCTCCTGGCGCTACCTAGGTATTGCCTATGGTAGTGCACCTAATCGGGGGAATAGCTTTAATACCTATCAAAACGGGGTTGAATTGGGAGTTAAATTCTTTTTCTAGTTGGGGAAGTTTTGGAAAGCCCGAGCCAGGGCTAGTTGAGTCCTGATGCCGTAAAGGTTCCCGGGTGACAGGCGCACCGAAATGGCGATTTTACAGAGTCTCCTTAGAACTATCTGGCTTACGGCTGCCCATGCCGGCAAATCGCCTCATATACTTGTATGTGGTGGGAACCGATGGGATGGGTGGGGGCCGTTTCCATTAAATTCCGCCAGCAATGAACCAATGCGTATTTTTGTAACAGTTTTTTTGTTTGACTTTGCAATAGTTTATGAAATTTCGAAAAGATAATTAACTATTAAGTCGTCCCCAAGCATCAAAGATGCTTGGGGACCGCGCGCCTTGGCGCGACTGATCATGGCTGTATCTAAAATACATTTTTATTCGTAAAGTCAATATTAATCTTGGCTTTGATTGAAGGTGCTGGCGGCAAGCAGGTGATTCTGTCACTTGACGGGCACTTTGAAAAAATGCCGATCCGGCTTCCGTGGGTAAGGGTCAAGAAAAGGCTGCAATGCTTTTGGCATTATGAGATGGTTGAGACTATGATTTTTCGTGACGCCTTCAAGACTGATTGGGTGTCATCTTTCCTGAAAGCGGGGGGTAAGAGAGTGGTGGGATTGTGCCAGCGCTAAGGATTGGCAGTAATTATAGAGAGGTTCTGGAAAACCCAAGCCAGGGTCAATCGAGCCCTGATTTCGCAAATGTTCCTGGGTGACAGGATCGCCGAAATGGCGGTTTTCCAGAGTCTCCTTAGGAGTTGGTGAAGCTCCTGCTCCTGGCCAAGCGGCATGGAGTATTTTTTGAGTGGGCTTGATAAGTATCTGTAGGTTGCGAAAAGGTCGCCCTATCGCAACCTGCACCTAGTGAAGACCAAGGGAGCCACGCATGCTCTTGACCACTTTCTTCATATCGTCATCGGTGAGCTGGCCCGCCTCAAGCAACTGCTGGGCCAAGGCAAACTTGGCCCGGCTTCTCTGCAGGTCCAGCAAGCCGGAACAAGTGTGCTTGTAGCCGGTGCCGCCAAGCGGCACCAGCAGGGCCACCCCACCGCCCAAATCGCCTGCCTTGGCAATAGATTCGGGCGCAGTTTTGCCCACACCAGCCGACTCCTCCCCCTGCCGCCAGCGTCCGTAGACCACCAATGAGGCTGGAGATCGATCAGTCACCTGACAGGTGCTGCCGTCGTCCATGTCCACCTGCAGCCTTGGCTGGGGGGCATAGCTCGAGTCGTTGTTAACTGGTATGCGTTCAATAGCCCCTAGGGGACCACCCAGAAGCGCGAGCAGGATTCCGTAGCCAAAAGCATGGAACCACTGGTGCCAGAAGCGCTTGTTGTTTCCTTGCGTTCCACACTTGGGTCGTACAGTGCGCATAGAAAATAGGGGGTGCGCGTGGTCACAGGCGTGCTAAGTGTCAGCGTCAATTTCTTCATCTTGTTAGGAGTAAGCTTGAAGCTGGAAGGCGAAACAGCCACGCCCTCTGTTAGCACTGCACCTGGTTTAGTGGGATCGTTGCTGGGCCCCTTGACGCGCACGGTGAGGACCACTGGCTCGCTTCGGGCATGGGAGACCTGGAGCTTGACTCGGGCAATTTGATTGCGCACGGCAAACTCTTTTTTGTCGAGATAAACGGTCTGGGCAGTTGCCTGCCCAGACCAGAGTACTGCAAACAGCAGAAAAAGACGCTTCACGAATCAAAGAGCCGTGCAGGTGGCCACGGTGGCAATCGAATAAGCACCTGCTGAGATCAAGCCATTAGAGTTGTTCTGCAGGATCTCGGATGTGATCACACCGGTTTTCTTGCTGACACCGGCTTGGGTGCCGCTAACGGCGGGGGCGGAACTGGATGTATTGGTCACCAGGTTGGCCAGGCTGACCGAAGGGGTGAATCCAGCCGCTTCAGATGGAGCGGAAGCATTTAGCTGGCTAAGGCTAACGGTGGAATCACCATTTGCGGTGAAGGCATAGGCTCCTTCGCCAGCCAGCTTATCCTTGCCGGCCGAAAGACTCATGGAGATTGCTCCACCTGTGTTGGAGATATCGCAGAATGCAGCGGCAGAGCCACTGGCATTGATGTCTGCACTGGTGCCCGCAAGTACGGGCAGTGGACCGCAGCCAATAGCGATGGCTGCAGCTAGAGCAAGTTTTTTATTCATGGCAGGTTTTCCTGGTTGAAAGGTGCCCTGTTTGGGGCTCTCTGGTTTTAGGAGATTCCGGCGGACAAAGTCAACTGGATTTTTAGATGGCCAGGCAAAGTAGGACCACTTGTGATCGTTAATTGATCACATGGAACAGACTGCCCCCCGTTTCAGCACCTCTCACCATGGCCAAAAGAATTCACTCGCCCGAGTTCAAAGCGGAAGTCGCCCTGGCGGCAATGACCGGGAATAAGACCCTTGCCGAGCTAGCGTCTATCTATGACCTGCATCCAGTGCAGGTATGCCAATGGAAGAAGCAGTTTGCTAAAAGATTGCCTGAGTTATTTAAAAATTCAGATCTCAATTCGAATCAGGACGGTGGCGATGATCTGATGCGACAAGTGGGGAGGCTGAAGGCTGCCAACGACGCCTTAAAAGACGAGATTGAGTGGCAAAAAAAAACTCTACAGCTACAGCCAAGAGATCTTGCGGTCTTCCCTGGAACCAGGTCATCAAACTATTTCACTGCGGCGCCAGTGTGAGTTGCTGGGAGCTTCGCGCTCCAGTTTTTACTATCGGCCTAAAGCGAAGGCAGATGCAGATCTGAAAGTTATGGCAATTATCGATGGCATGTGCATGCAAAATCCAAGAAAAAGTTGCAGACAGCTGCACAGAGAGCTTGAGGCCGAAAGTATCACTGTCACCAGGAATCACCTGCATGTCCTCTTGCGTCGCATGGGCTTTGGCCCCTTTGAGCGCTCGCTTTTCAGGCAGCTTACAAATCTCGGCTATGGAGCTTCGCCGAATAAATTGACAGATCTTAACTCAATGGGGCAAACATGGATCTTTGATATGGCCTACTGGCCGTCGCCTGATGGCGAGCGTTTCGCGGCAATTATTGTGGATAGCCGACGGCAGCGTTGTCTTGCCTGGGGCTTGGCAGATAGATGGGATGTTTCCATGGCGCTGGCAGTTTTAGATGCGGCCATCAGTAAATATGGCCACCCTGCGATATTGCAGAGTGAATCCTTGCTCCCTTTCTTCAGCGCCCCCTACCAGGAGCGTCTCAAGCGCGAGGGGATTTGGCTGCATGGCAGTAATTGTCGCTGTCATCGGCACGCTTGTGGCCGCATCACAGCGTTGACGCCGGCATGGAATTGGTTGAAACAAAATGCGGCGGCACAAAGAGCAGTAAATCAAAGCCTCAACGAAGAGAATCTGTTCAGGGAGCTGCTCAGAAATTACAATCAAATTGACTTTCCAACCGTCGACATAAGCCACTCTCGGCATGGCGTCAGTGGGGGGGCGGGCCATTGATTGAAAATGGTTCTCTGGGCTATGATCTCGGCGAAACTAACTGTCGTTCAAGTCGCGATTCGCCCTGCAGCTAGGCGATAAAATCAAGTCGTCACCTGGTCGAGCTGGTGGCTGGCCATGGGCGGAAATAGGCAGATGCCGAATATTCAACCCATGGCAGCTCAGCCTAGCGGCAGCTGTTGATGACAGCTCGACCCCGGGTCCGCCAGGCTATGGACGAGCGGGCTCGGCGCCGATGGAGGTTGCCTGGGCACTACCCTGCCCAGGAGATCACCGCAACTAAAATTTTGTTATTTACAGCTGTTCAGAGGGCTGGGATAATTTGTCAATCTTTACCAGTGGCAGTCCCTGATCAGTTTTTAGGACAATTCGTAAAATTGCCCATTCGGCTCCTGCTATTTGTGGGCCAGCCAGTCGCAGTAATGCTTTTCAGTTCATGTGATCTAAGAGATTTGGAGCCGTTCGAGGTGCCCTTCATTCATTAATCAGTTTTCTTGCCTGAGCAAGTTGTTTTGGATCGCGGGGGCCGGGTTTCACTCCGGGCGCGCTTCGGCCACGAGATTTTGTTCTGGTTTTGGGCGGGCTGTTCATCCTGGCCATCTCCGCGGTATGCGCTCTGCCATACCCCTGGCCAGGCGCCAAAATGGCTGACATGGGTGGTTCCAATTCCAGCTCGCCAGCGGCCAGGGCCCTGCCTGCCCCGCCCCGCCTCCTCTGGCTCGCCCCTCTGGTGGTGGGGCTCTGCTTTGGCCTCGGCTACGGGGTCACCAGCCGACTGCTGAACCTTTCCTGGAACGGCTTGGTGCGGCTGGGCCACAGCTTTGATCTGCGTCCCTTACCCGGCACCAGCCTGGAAAGCCTGCGCCAGCGCTATGGGGCGGAGCGCCAGCCGATTCGCGCCGACCTGGACCGGGCCGAGAGGGAGGCCCAGGCCCGCAAGGCCGAGCTGCTGGCTCGCCAACAGGCCGAGCTGGACCGTCAGCGCCTGCAACAAGCCGAGCCGGCGATGGGCCCCGACAACCAGCCGGCCGCAGAAGCCACCCCCGAGCTGCCCTCCGATTGGCAAAGCCCTGCCGTCCAGCAGGCTCCGGCCCAATTGCAGCCCCCCCCAAGCCGGCCCAGCCCCCCAAAAAAGCCAGCCGCTCCCAGCTCCCCGCCCAAGCCTGCCGCCGCCATCCCCGCCGCGCCCCTGCCGCCCCCCTTGCCGTCCCCGCTCAGCCCCTGAGACCCGCTTACCGATTTGATCTGCCACAGTTCTTAGGCAGCATCCAGGCTTTGATGAGCGCGCCGTCCTCCCTGATCCAGGCCGCCCTGCAGCGTCTCGGTGCCCGCATTGGCAGCGGCCTGCTCGATGCCGTGGCCAGCCTGGCGGTGCTGGCCCAGGATGCTCCAGACAAATTGCGCCAGGAATTGCAACTGTTCTGGGAAGAGGTGGAGGCGGAAGCCGACCGGATCGATCGGGGTGACACCGCTCCAGAGGGCGAGTGGACCAGTCCCGGCCAGGGCCCAACCGGTGAAACCGCCAGCGGCCATGGCGGGCCCGATAGCCCCGCTCCAGATCCCTATTCAGGCCAGGGAACCCAGGCTGGCGACCAGCCTGTCTCTAGCCAGGCCGATCCCCAGCGCCAAATAGACAACCTGCGGGCCCAGATCGCCAGCCTGGCCCGGCGCTTGGATCAACAACTGGATCAACAGCGACTAGGTCAACAGCGGCCTGATCAACAGCGACTGGGTCAACAGCGGCTGGATAAGCGATGAGCCGCGCGGCGCGGATCTGGTGGCTGGCCCTTGGTTTGCTGGCCGGGTTGTGGTGGGATGGCCAGCGCTGGACCTATCCCGGCGGTTGGAGCGATGAGCGGGCCCGCCAGCGCCAGCGGCGCCGGGCCCGCTGGCTCACCAATCAATTCCTGGGGCTGGGCTCGGCCTTCATCAAGCTCGGGCAATTGCTTTCGGCGCGCCCGGATGTGCTGCCCGCCGAGCTGGTGGAGGAGCTGGCCCGCCTTCAAGACCAGGTGCCCGCCTTCCCCTTTGCCGTGGTGCAACAGCTGCTGGAGCAGGAGCTGGGCGAGCGCTGCGCCGAGATCATCGACATCGAGGCCAGCCCCCTCGGTTCCGCCAGCCTGGCCCAGGTGCATCGCGCCAGCCTGCGCAGCGGCCGCCAGGTGGTGCTCAAGGTGCAGCGCCCTGGCCTGGAGCAATTGTTTCGCCTCGATTTGCAGGTGATGCAACAGGTGGCGGCCGTAGTCCAGCGCCATCCCCGCTGGGGCCGCGGTCGCGATTGGGTGGGCATCGCCCAGGAATGCCGCCGGGTGCTGCTGCGGGAACTCGATTTCCGCCTTGAGGCCGAACACGCCGCCCGCTTCCGCCAGCAATTCCTGGACGATCCCGGCATTCGCATCCCAGCTGTGATCTGGGAGCTGAGCAGCCGGCGGGTGCTCTGTCTCGACTACCTGCCGGGCATCAAAATCACCGACCGCCAGGCGCTGGTGGAGGCGGGCATCGATCCGGCGGCCGTGGCTGAGAAGGGGGCGGCCAGCTATCTGCAGCAATTGGTGCGCTTTGGCTTCTTCCACGCCGATCCCCACCCCGGCAACCTGGCCGTGGCAGCCGATGGCGGCTTGATCTACTACGACTTCGGCATGATGGGCCAGCTGTCGGGCCGCCTGCGCTCCCGCCTGGGGCGCATGGTCACCGCCGCCGCCTCGCGGGATGCCGCCGCCCTGGTGGATGAAATGCAGGGGGCTGGCGTGATCGCCGAAGGCATCGATCCAGGCCCCGTGCGGCGGTTGGTGCGGGTGATGCTCAACGAGGCGCTCACGCCGCCCTTCTCCGCCAACGTGCTGGAAAAGATCACCGGCGATCTCTACGACCTGGTCTACGGCCAGCCCTTCCGGCTGCCGGCAGAGCTGATCTTCGTGATGCGAGCCCTGTCCACCTTTGAGGGGGTCGGCCGCAGCCTTGATCCCGGCTTTAGCCTGATCGCCATCGCCCGGCCCTACCTGCTGCCCCTGATGACCTCCAGCGGAAAGGGAAGCAACGAACTGTTCAACGAGCTCTCCCGCCAGGCCGCCGAGGTGGGCAGCCGCGCCCTTGGCATTCCCCGTCGCCTGGATGAAAGCCTGGCCCGCATCGAACAGGGCGACCTGCAGGTGCAGATCCGGGCCGGTGAAACCGACCGCCTGCTGCGGCGCCTGGCCCTGGCCCAACAAAATGCCGGCCAGGCATTTCTGTTGGGCGGCCTGGCGGTGGCGGCGGCCCTGCTGGTCAGCGGCAGCCGGCCGGCGCTGGTGGCGCTGCCGCTGCTGCTGGGCCTGCCGGTGGGGCTGGGTTGGCTGCGGGGCCAGGCCCGCCTGGCCCGCGACGGCCGCCTCGATCAGCTCAGCCGCTGAAGCCCAGGGCCATGCAGCCGCAGCAAAAGCCCACCTATCTGGAACTCCAGGCGGTGGAGGCCTATCTGGGGCCCCGCCAGGTGTTTCGCGAGCTCAGCCTGCAGCTGAGGCGCGGCGAGCACACCGCCATCCTCGGCCCCAATGGTGCCGGTAAGAGTGCCCTCATCAAGCTGCTCAGCCGCGAGCTCTACCCAGTGGTGAAGCCGGGATCCTGGCTGCGCATCTTCGGGGAGGAGCGGGTGAATCTCTGGGATCTACGCGCCCGCATCGGCCTGGTTTCCCAGGATCTCCAGGCCGGCTACAGCGGCGGCGTGCTGGCCAGCGATGTGGTGCTCTCGGGCTACTTCGGCTCGGTGGGGCTGGGCCGCAGCCATCTGGTTACCGCCAGCCAGCGCCAGCGGGTGCGCCAACTGATGGAGGAGCTGGGCCTGGCCGATTTGGCGCAACGCCCCTACGCCCAGCTCTCCGATGGCCAGCGGCGACGCCTGCTGCTGGCCCGAGCCCTGGTGCACGGCCCCCAGGTGCTGGTGCTGGATGAACCCACCAATGGCCTAGACCTCAAGGCCAAACACCAATTACTGGCGATCCTGCGCCAGCTCAGCCAATCCGGCACCACCCTGTTGCTGGTGACCCATCAAATTGAGGCGATCATCCCCGAGATCGACCGCTGCGTATTGCTCAAGCAGGGGGTAGTTGTGGGCGATGGCCCTAGCAGCGAACTGTTGCGGGACGCCCCGCTCAGCGCCCTGTTCGACACCCCCCTGCAGGTGGTGAGCTCTGGAGGCTATCGCCAGGTGCTGCCGGCCGCGGTCAGTGCCCCAGCCGACGAGGGCTGAGCCGGCAGCACTTTCATGGCGATCACGCCTTGCCGCGAGGGCCCCTGTCTTCGGCGCCGGCGTAGCGGGCCTGGCTGCCCAGCTCGTCTTCGATGCGCAGCAATTGATTGTACTTGGCCACCCGCTCCGAGCGGCTCAGGGAGCCGGTTTTGATCTGGCCGGCGCGGCTGGCCACCGCCAGATCGGCGATGGTGGTGTCTTCGGTTTCGCCGCTGCGGTGGCTGATCACGCTGGTGTAGCCGGCCCGGCCCGCCAGGTCGATCGCCTGCAGGGTTTCGGTGAGTGAACCAATTTGATTCACCTTGATCAGGATCGAATTGGCCACGCCCAGATCAATACCCCGCTGCAGGCGGCTGGTGTTGGTAACGAACAGGTCATCGCCAACCAATTGCACGCTGCTACCAAGGCGCTGGGTGAGCAGGGCCCAGCCGTCCCAGTCGTCTTCCGCCACGCCATCTTCGATCGAGACGATCGGATAGCGGCTCACCAATCGGGCCAGCTGATCCACCATCTCGGCGCTGCTGTAACTGCCGCCGTCAAAGGCATAGCGGCCATCTTTGAAGAATTCGGTGCTGGCCACATCCAGGGCCAGGGAGATCTGATCGCCGGGCCTGTAGCCGGCCTTTTCGATCGCCTGCACCAGCAGGTCGCCGGCGGCGTCGTTGCCCAGGTCTGGCGCGAAACCGCCTTCATCGCCCACGGCGGTGCTCATGCCCCGCTCCTGCAGCAAGCCCTTGAGGGTGTGGAACACCTCCGTACCCATGCGCAGCGCCTCGCGGAAGCTGGGGGCCCCATGGGGCACCACCATGAACTCCTGGAAGTCGAGGCTGTTGGCGGCATGGGCGCCGCCATTGATCACATTCATCAGCGGCACCGGCAGCAGGTTGGCCATCGGGCCGCCCAAATAGCGGTAGAGGGGTAAGCCAAGGCCATTGGCTGCCGCCCGGGCGGTGGCCAGGCTCACCGCCAAAATCGCATTGGCCCCCAGGGCCGACTTGTTGTCGGAACCATCCAGCTCCAACATCGCCGCGTCTACGGCGCCTTGATCCAGGGCGGAAAGGCCACAGAGGGCCGGGGCGATCTTCTCTTCGATGTTGTTCACCGCCTGCAGCACGCCCTTGCCGCAGTAGCGGCTGCCGCCATCGCGCAATTCATGGGCTTCATGGGCGCCGGTGCTGGCGCCGCTGGGCACCATCGCCCGGCCGCTGGCCCCGCCCTCCAGCAGCACCTCAGCTTCCACGGTGGGGGTGCCCCGGGAATCGAGCACCTCCCGGGCCACCACGGTGTCGATCACAAGGTCGAGGGAGTCGATCACTTAATGCCGAAGGTTTTACTAAGGCCAGGATCCTATGGGTGGGGGGCGCCAAAGCTTTTGTGTGGATGATCACCGGCCGTGAATCTGGCCCGGGCTCGGTGATCGGCGATGCTGGCCGGCCCGGCCAGAATGGCGAGCAGCCGCACAAGGCCGATGCGCCTCTTGCACACGATGCTCCGAGTGGGCGATCTGGAGCGCTCGCTTCAGTTTTATACCCAGCTGCTGGGCATGCGACTGCTGCGCCGCAAGGAATATCCCGCCGGCCGCTTCACCCTGGCCTTCGTGGGCTACGGCGAAGAGAGCGACCACACCGTGCTGGAACTCACCCACAACTGGGACACCACTGAATACAGCATTGGCAGCGGCTATGGCCACATCGCCATCGGCGTCGATGACATCGTGGGCTGCTGTGCCGCCATCGCCGCCCAGGGGGGGCGGGTGGTGCGTCAGCCCGGACCGATGCAGCACGGCAGCACAGTTATTGCCTTTGTGGAAGATCCCGATGGCTACAAGGTGGAGTTGATCCAGCTCTCCTCCCGCAGCTGATCCATATCAATTGAGCCAATAGATGCAAGCCTCGCCACCGCCTGCCGCGACACCTCCACCCGCAACACCGCCTGCCGCGACACCTCCTCCCGCCAGCCTCACCAGCGATCCCGAGCGGTTTAGCGACGACGCCTGGGATCTGTTGCTCTCCGCCCAGGACCAGGCCCGCCGCTGGCGCCATGGCGCCCTGGATGTGGAGCACCTGCTGCAGGCCCTGTGGCTGGATCGGCAGTTCCAGCGCTGGGTGGACCCCCTGCCCCTGGACGGTGATCGGCTGCTGGATCGCCTGGAGGAGTTTTGCGCCGACCAGCGCCCCGCCCCCGGCGGCGAGCTCTACATCGGCGAGGCCCTCGAGGAGCTGTTGGAGGGCGCCGATCGCTGCCGGCAGCGCTGGGGCGATGGCCTGCTGGAGGTGTCGCACCTGCTGGCGGCCCTGCTGGCGGAACCCCGCCTGGGCGCCGCCCTGTTGGCGGGGGAGGGGCTCAGCGAAGACCTGCTGCGCCGCCAGTTCGGCCATGGCGCCCCAGGCCCGATGTCAGCGGCGGCAGTGTCAGCGGCAGTACCAGCGGCGCCCGCCGCCATGCCGCCCGCCCGTGCCAGGCCGGCCGCCACCGGCAATGCCCCCCGGGCCGCCGCTGGCGATGAGGAACCCCTGCGGCTGGAGGCGGTGGCCGCCGAAGTCTCGGCCCTGGAGCGCTACGGCCGCAACCTCACCGCCGCCGCCCGGGCTGGCGAACTCGATCCGGTGATCGGTCGCGACGCCGAAATCCGGCGGCTGATGCAGGTGTTGTCGCGGCGCAGCAAAAACAATCCGGTGCTGATCGGCGAACCGGGCGTGGGTAAGACCGCCGTGGCCGAGCTGCTGGCCCAGCGCATCGTGGCTGGCGATGTGCCCGACGCCCTGCGGGGTCAGCAGCTGGTGGCCCTCGACCTGGGGGCTCTGATCGCCGGCGCCAAGTTTCGCGGCCAGTTCGAGGAAAGGCTGCGGCAGGTGCTCGAAGAGGTGCGCGACGCCGAAACCAACTCTGAGGCCAACTCTGGGGCGGGCGGCGTGATCCTGTTCATCGACGAGCTGCATACGGTGGTGAGCCAGGAGCGCTCCAATGCCGATGCCGGCAGCATCCTTAAGCCGGCCCTGGCCCGCGGCGAGCTGCGCTGCATCGGCGCCACCACCCCTGAGCATTACCGCCGCAGCATCGAAAAGGATCCAGCCCTGGAACGCCGCTTCCAGCAGGTGCCGATCCGCGAGCCCAACCTGGAAACCAGCGTGGAAATCCTGCGCGGCCTCAAGGAGCGCTACGAACTGCACCACGGCGTCACGATCACCGATGCGGCCCTGGTGGCGGCGGCGCGGCTGGCGGATCGCTACATCGCCGATCGCTGCCTGCCCGATGCCGCCATCGACCTGATCGATGAGGCGGCGGCCCAGTTGCGCATGGCGGTCACCTCCAAACCCCAGCTGGTGGAGCAGGCCGAAGCGGAGCTGCGCCGCCTCGATCTGGCCCTGCTGGCGGCTGAGGCCTCCCCGCAGCAAGCGCCCCCTGCCCTGCGCCAACAGCAGCGCCAGGCCAGCGAGCAGCTGGCCAAGCTCCAGCGGCGCTGGGCCCATGAGCGGGAGCTGCTGGCCGAATTGCACCAGGTGCTGCAGCAAGACGAAGACCTGCGCCAGGCGATGGCCCTGGCCGAACGGGATGGCCAGCTGGAGCAGTTGGCCCGGCTGCAGTACGACCAGTGGCCCGGCCTGCAAAGGCGTCGCGAGGCCCTGGAGGCCGAGCTGCGCGATCAGCCGCTGCTGCGCGAGCAGGTGGAACCCGGCGACATCGCCGATGTGGTGGCCCGCTCCACCGGCATCCCCGTGCAGCAGCTGTTGGCCGGCGAACGCCAGAAGCTGCTGGAACTGGAGGCGCGGCTGGCGGAGCGGGTGATCGGCCAACCCGAGGCGGTGGCGGCCGTGGCCGCGGCGATCCGCAGGGCCCGGGCGGGCATGCAGTCGCCGCGCCGCCCGGTGGGCTCGTTTCTGTTTCTGGGTCCCACCGGCGTAGGCAAGACCGAACTGGCCAAGGCCCTGGCCGCCGCCCTGTTCGACGAGGAAGAGGCCCTGGTGCGCTTCGACATGAGCGAATTCATGGAGCGCAATGCGGTGGCCCGGCTGGTGGGGGCACCGCCCGGCTACGTGGGCTACGAGGAGGGGGGCCAGCTCACCGAAGCGGTGCGGCGCCGGCCCTACGCGGTGCTGTTGCTAGATGAGGTGGAGAAGGCCCATCCGGAGGTGTTCAACCTGCTGCTGCAGGTGCTCGACGACGGCCGGCTCACCGATTCCCAGGGCCGCACGGTGGACTTCTGCCACACCGTGGTGATCATGACCAGCAACCTGGCCAGCCGGGCCATCCTCGAAAACGCCCGCCAAAACGCGGCGGCAAACGAGCCCCAGGCCGCGCCGGCGCCTAACGCCCAGGCCGAACAGCCCACTAGTGCCCAAGCTGAACAGCCCCCAGAGTTGCAGCGGCGCCTGGAACAGGCGGTGGAGCAGGCCCTGGCCAGCCACTTCCGCCCTGAATTCCTCAACCGCATTGATGAGGTGATCCGCTTTCGGCCCCTGGATCGTGGCGATCTGCAGCGAATCGTTCGCCTGCAGCTGGCCGAACTGGCGGGCCTGCTGGCCGAGCAACAGCTGCGCCTGGAGGTGAGCGAGCCGGTGGTGCAGATGCTGGTGAGCCAGGGCTATGAACCGGAATACGGCGCCAGGCCGCTGCGGCGGGTACTGCGCCGCCGCATCGAAAACCCCCTGGCCACCGCACTGCTGGCCGAGAGCTTCAGCGGCGCCTCGGCGGTGCGGGTGGAGCTGGGCAACGACCAGGATCCCCAACTGCGCTTCCTGGCCATTCCGTAGGGCCTGGCAACCCAGTCGGCTCTGCCCATGGCGAAGGGCCTGCCATGGCAGTGAGGCGGCGGGGTAGGTTGTTCGTTTGCCGAGTCGCGCGGACGCCCCGTGCGCCAGCGCTCGTGGATTCTTCCTCCCCACTCCCCCCACGCCAGTCCAAGGATCTGCCCGCCACAGATCTGCCGATTACGGATCCCCCCGCCACGGATCCCCTCGCAACAGATCCCCCCGCCACAGATCAGCCAGCCCCTGATCCAAACTCGTCGAGGTCAGCGGTCGGCACCCAACCGATCGACGAGGCCAGCGATCTCCAGCTCGCCGCTCCTGGCTCCAGGATCGAGACCGAGCCCCAGGGGTTTGCCGCCGCCTCCCTGGCCGAGTTGCGCAAGGTGGTCTGGCCCAGTCGCCAGCAACTGTTCAGCGAGTCGGTGGCGGTGATTTTGATGGTGGGGTTGTCGGCAGCGGCGATCGCGGCCGTCGATCGCTTCTACGGCTGGGCTTCCACCCAGGTGTTCCGCTGAGTTTTTCCTTGCCCGAGCCCCCAGTGTCCGAGCCCTCCGTGTCTGAGTCCCTTGCCGCTAGCCCCCTCGACACCGACGAAGCCCTCGCTTTAGATCCAGCCCAGGCTGTGCTTGAGGCCCCTGTGGCCGAGCAGGCCCGGGCCCAGGTGCCCCGCTGGTACGCGGTGCAGGTGGCCTCCAGCTGCGAAAAGAAGGTGAAGGCCACCCTTGAGCAGCGAGCCGTCACCCTGGGGGTGCATAACCGGATCTTCGAGATCGAAATCCCCCAGACCCCCGGGGTCAAGCTCAAGAAGGACGGCAGTCGCCAGTCGATTGAGGAGAAGGTTTTTCCGGGCTACGTGCTGGTGCGCATGGTCCTCGATGAGGACACGATGATGGCCGTGCGCAGCACCCCGAACGTGATCAATTTCGTGGGTCAGGAGGATCGCCGCGCCACCGCCAAGGCCCGGGGCCACATCAAGCCCCGCCCCCTGAGCCGCCAGGAGGTGGATCGCATCTTCAAGCGAGCCGCAGAGAAAAAGCCAGTGGTCAAGGTGGATCTCAGCGAGGGCGACCAAATCCTGGTCACGGCGGGTCCGTTCAAGGACTTCCAGGGCGAGGTGATCGAGGTGTCCGGCGACCGCAACAAGCTCAAGGCCCTACTCTCGATCTTCGGCCGGGAAACCCCGGTGGAATTGGAGTTCTCTCAAATCAGCAAGCAGAGCTGAGGCCCCGGCCCCAGCCCAGCGGCCGTCTCCCTGTGGAGGGCGGCCGTGCATTCACCGCCGCTGTCACCAGCGGCGATCCGCAGCGTTCCCGACGCATAGACAATGGCCAAGAAAGTCGTTGCCGTAATCAAGCTGGCGCTAAATGCCGGCAAAGCCAACCCGGCGCCACCGGTGGGCCCTGCCCTCGGTCAGCACGGCGTCAATATCATGGCGTTCTGCAAGGAGTACAACGCTCGCACGCAGGACAAGGCTGGCTATGTGATTCCGGTGGAGATTTCGGTCTTTGAAGACCGCAGTTTCACCTTTATCACCAAGACCCCTCCCGCTTCCGTGCTGATCTCCAAGGCAGCCGGCATCGAGCGGGGTGCCGCCACCTCAGCCAAGGGTAGTGCTGGAGCCATCTCCACCGCCCAGCTGGAGGAGATCGCCAAGACCAAGCTCCCCGACCTCAACTGCACCAGCGTTGAATCGGCCATGCGCATCATTGCTGGCACCGCCCGCAATATGGGCGTAGCCATCAACGACTGATTCCCCTCCCGTCCTTTATTCAACAAATCGGGGGAGACCTTCATCGGTCGCCAGCACCCCATCCAGCCATGCCAAAAGTTTCCAAGCGCTACGCCTCTGTCGCCGCCGCGGTGGAAGAGCGCACCTACGCACCCCTTGAAGCCCTGGAATTGGTGAAGGCCAACGCCACCGCCAAGTTCGACGAGACGATCGAGGCCCACGTGCGGCTAGGCATCGATCCCAAGTACACCGATCAGCAACTGCGCACCACGGTGGCCCTGCCCAACGGCACCGGCCAGACGATTCGCATCGCTGTGATCACCAGCGGCGAAAAAGTAGCTGCGGCTAAGGCCGCCGGTGCCGATCAAGCCGGCGATGACGATCTCGTGGACGAAATCGCCGCGGGTCAGATGAATTTCGACCTGCTGATCGCCACCCCAGACATGATGCCCAAGGTGGCAAAGCTGGGTCGGGTGCTCGGTCCCCGGGGTCTGATGCCCAACCCCAAGGCAGGCACGGTCACCAATGACCTCAGCTCCGCCATCGCTGAGTTCAAGGCCGGCAAGCTGGAATTCCGCGCCGACAGAACCGGCATCGTGCACGTGCGCTTTGGCAAGGCCAGCTTCGATGCGGCCAAGCTGCTCGAGAACCTCAAGGCGCTGCAGGAGACCATCGATCGCAACAAGCCCAGTGGTGCCAAGGGTCGCTATTGGCGCACCCTCTACGTGACCTCCACCATGGGCCCCTCGGTGCCGGTGGACTTCACCGCCCTGCAGGACCTCAAGCAAGACGTCTGAGTTCGATTAGCCGGGCCTTGTCGGTGCCAGAAACCGGCCAGGCTTGACACCACCAAGGCCCGGCACATCATGGCTTAAAATAAAAAACTGGCGAAAGCCAGAAGGGCACGCGCCCTACCCCAGACAGCAGGTGGCGTCAGCCGTAAATCCTGCCGAGGTGAACGCGACAGGTTTAGTTCCAGTCGGTCCCCCAGGGATTGCCGATCGGATGCGGAACGTGCAGCGGCCTCGAGCTTGGTTCCCTTGTGGATTCACCAGGCGTCCAGGGCCGCGTACCCGGCTTGTTCCCCCGATCCGTTCCAAATTCCCATGGGCCGCACGCTGGAGAACAAGCAACAGATCGTCGAAGAGCTCAAGTCGCTCCTAGGCGAGGCCGAAATGGCGCTAGTCCTTGATTTCAAGGGCCTGTCTGTCAAGGAAATGTTTGATCTGCGGACCCGTCTGCAGGGCAGCAACGGCGTATGCAAGGTGACCAAAAACACCTTGATGCGCCGTGCCATTGACGGCAACAGCGCCTGGACTGAACTCGATCCCCTACTCAAGGGCACCAACGCCTTCATCCTGGTAAAGGGTGATGTCGGTGGTGCGGTGAAGGCCGTTCAAGCCTTCCAAAAAGACACCAAGAAATCGGAAACCAAAGGCGGCCTGTTTGAAGGCAAGCTGCTCTCGGAAGCTGATATCAAGGCGATCGGGGATCTGCCCTCCAAGGAGGTGCTCCTAGCTCAGATCGCCGGTGCGATCAATGCTGTAGCCACCAAATTGGCCGTGGGTATCAACGAGGTTCCGTCCGGTCTTGCTCGGGCGCTCAAGCAGCACGCCGATGGCGAGGGTTCGGCCAGCTGAGGCCCACCCCTTGACTCTGCGCTGCCGAGCTCAACCGATCGACTGTCCACAAACAGATCTGTTGCTGATTCCCAACCATGTCTGCTACAACCGACCAAATTCTCGAACAGCTGAAGACCCTTTCACTGCTGGAAGCTTCCGAGCTTGTCAAGCAGATTGAAGAGGCTTTCGGTGTGTCTGCCGCCGCCTCCGCTGGCGTGGTGATGGCAGCAGCTCCTGCCGCTGCCGAACCCGAAGAAGTTCAGACCGAATTCGACGTGATCCTTGATGGATTCGAAGATTCGGCCAAGATCAAGGTGCTGAAGGCGGTGCGCGAAGCCACCGGTCTGGGCCTAGGCGAAGCCAAAGCCCTGGTGGAAGCGGCTCCCAAGGCCGTCAAGGAAGGCATTTCCAAGGCCGATGCCGAGGCGCTCAAAAAGTCCCTCGAAGAAGTGGGCGGCAAAGTTAGCATCAAGTGATCGCTTAATTAGTGAATCCCTTAGCTTGATCTGCTGCCGGGCCCTGGCTCGACACCAGCTTTGCTTCTCTGCTAGCCGGCTCTCATCTGGGGGCCGGCTTTTTGCTGGCTTCCCCATGACCCCGCCATCAGGCGAGCAAACTCCGCTCTGGGCCGTGCAGCCAGTTGGCAGAGAGGTTATGCAGCCCAGCGGGATTGCTGATCCACCAGCAAGCCGATAAGTAAGCCCTCAAACAGGAAAGCGATAAAACTGGTAAGCAATAAAAAAGCCCCGCCAAAGGCAGGGCTTTAGGTTGGAACGATTCTGGGAGTCTGTCCTTGTTTCGACCCCGGAAGAGCGTTCCCACTCCTCACACCTCTGGAAATTAATCGTCAAAGCCGCCCACGTGTGGGTTCCTGGTGCGGAATCGCAACTGGCACCCCCCGGGGCTCAGGGGCTGGTGGCGGGGATGGCTGCCGTCTCCTGGAAGGGCAGTACGGGCAGGCTGATCACCTGGCCGGGGGCTGGCTCGATGCTGGCGCTGGAGGTCTGCTGCGGGCGCCGCCAGCCATCTGGGCGGCGCCGCTCCCGCTGGGCCAGCTCCAGCGGTGGTGGCGGCGGCGGCAGGCCAGCGAGCGACTGGATGCCCCCGCCGCGGGCACGGGCCTGCAACAGGGCCAGGGGTTCGGCGCTGGCCAGATAGATATGGCTCAGGCGCCGGCCGGCATAGGTGCGGCCCTGGAAACTCCAACCCGGCTCCAGGCGGAAGCTGACCAGGCCCTCGCCGGCGGCTGGCGGCATAGGCGCCAGGGCCACGGTGAGCGGTTTACTCAGGCTTGGATTCAGGGCCTGGAGTTCCAAGCCGGCGGAGCCGGCGGCGATCCGCAGTCGCCAGGGGCTGGGTAATTCGCCATCGGCAGCCCGCAGCGAGTAGCCACTGCTGGATTGCAAGCGACTGCAGCGAGAATCGCCAGCCGCCGCCTCAGCGCTAATTAACTGAGACTCGCCCACCTGAGCCCCACTCAGCTGAGCCCCGCTCGCCTGCACCCCACTGATCTGGGGGGCAAGCAGCACGCTGCCATCGCTTTGGCGGCTCCAGCAACTGGCCGCCCCGGGCTGCAGCTGCTCCACCAAGATCAGCTTCCATTGGTCGTTATCCAGCGGCTGGGCCAGGGCCACCGTGGCGCCTTCCACCAGCGGTTGGCTGCTAAACACGCCGGCTCCACTGGTGAGGGGCCACAGGGCCAGGCCGCTGGCTCCCAGCAGGCCCAAGCCCCTGATCAGGCCCCAGCCAGGCAGGGGGAGGTAGGTTCGTCGCATGCCTGCCGCTCCCGGACCCCTGTGTACATAACAGGTCTGGTGCGCTTGATAGCGAACTTTTTGAATTTGTCGAGTGGTGACTGAGCCGGTCTTGGTGGTGGCTGCGGCCTGTGATGGCGCCTGCAGCGGCAATCCCGGCCCCGGGGGCTGGGGGGCCCTGTTGCGCTTCTCGGATGGCGCCCTGCACGAGCTTGGCGGTGCCGAGCGGGCCACCACCAATAACCGCATGGAGCTCACCGCCACCCTGGCGCTGCTGGAGGCATTGGCCCAGCTGCCCTGCCACCGGGATCTGAGCATCCGCACCGACAGCCGCTACGTGATCGACGGCCTCAGCAAGTGGCTGCCGGGCTGGAAGCGCAAGGGCTGGCGCACCGCCTCCGGCGGCGCGGTACTCAACCGCGACCTCTGGGAAAAGCTGGATCGAGCCCGGCTGGCCCATGTGCCCCTGGCCTATGTGAAGGGCCATAGCGGTGATCCAGACAACGAGCGCTGCGACGCCATCGCCGTGGCTTTCTCTAAGGGGCGCATACCGCAACTGGTGGCTGGTGAGCGGCTGGAGCATGCCCACCTGGAACTGGATCTGCCCGGGAAAGGGGCCGGAGCCGGGGAAGGGGAAGGGGAAGAGGCCGGGGAAGGGGAAGGGAAAGGGGATGGTCCAGCGCCAATGGCGCTGCAGCAGCTGCTCAGTCGGCTGGAACTGGCCGACCGCTTGGCGGCGGGTGGCTTTGCCCTCAGCCTGGTGGAGTTGGCCCAGCTGGTGGAGCAGCCGCTGCGGCAGCTGGAGCAGCGCAGCGAAGCCTGGCCCTGGCGGGATTGGCTGATCGAACCGGTGGAAGGCGGCCGCTGGCGGCTGCGACGCGACGCGGGAAGATGGCCCCAAAGGGGGTAGGCGGCGGGCATGGCAACTGATCTCAACGACAGCGCCCACCTGGGCGAGGCCAGAGCCCGCACCAGCACAGCCAGCGGGGCTTTGTATCGCCAATTTGTGGGCCCGATGCTGGCCAGCGACGAGGGCGCCGATGCCGAGCAGTTGAGTCAGCTCAGCCTGCAGGCCCTGGGCCAGGCTTCGCTGCGGCGGCACTGGCCCTTGATTCGCGGTGCCCTAGACGGCCTGGGGGCCGAACTGAAGCGCCCCGATCCACGCTTGGAGCAGAGCTTGTTTGGCTGTCGTTTCGCCAACCCGGTGGGCCTGGCGGCGGGCTTTGACAAAAATGGCGTTGCCGCTGGCATCTGGCATCAGTTCGGTTTTGGCTTCGCCGAATTGGGCACAATCACCTGGCATGGTCAGCCCGGTAATCCCCGCCCTCGGCTGTTCCGACTGGCGGCGGAGCGGGCGGCGCTGAACCGCATGGGTTTCAACAATGTCGGCGCCCAGGCGGCCAGGCGCCTGCTGGAGCGCCAGGGCCTGCCAGCGGCGGGCCAGCGCCCGGCCGTGCTCGGCATCAACATCGGTAAATCGAAGCAAACTCCCCTAGAGCTGGCCCCCGACGACTACGCCTCCTCCTTGGAACTGCTGGCTCCCCTGGCCGACTATGCGGTGGTGAACGTTAGTTCTCCGAATACGCCGGGCCTGCGGGAGCTGCAGGAAGAGGGGAATCTGCGGCGTTTGGTGGAGCGTTTGCGGCGCACCCCAGGCTGTCCGCCGCTGCTGGTTAAGGTTGCCCCCGATTTGGAGGACGATGCCATCGATGCCATTGCCCGCATGGCCTACCAGGAGGGGCTGGCCGGGGTAATCGCCGTGAATACCAGCCTGGACAGGCTTGGTCTGGAGCAACGGCGGCTAACCCAGACCGGTCGCACCTTGGCCGACGAGGCCGGTGGCCTCAGCGGCGTGCCGATTCGCCGTCGCGCCCTGGAGGTGCTGCGTCGCCTGCGGGCGACGGCGGGGCCAGCCCTACCGCTGATCGGCGTGGGTGGCATCGATTCTCCCCAGGCGGCCTGGGAGCGCATCGCCGCCGGCGCCTGCCTGATTCAGCTGTATACAGGTTGGGTCTACGAAGGACCGGAACTGGTGCCCCTGATCTTGGAAGGCCTCGGCGATCAGCTAAGTCGCCACGGACTGGCTGGCATCGGTCAAGCGGTGGGCAGCAGCCTGCCCTGGCTGGAATGAACTGGAATGAATAAGCATACCCAATTCCATAACATAAATAATCGCCCATAAATAATCGTTCCTAAGCAATGGCCTTCTCTAGGTTTTCCAGTCAGTTTCGACAGCAGCTCAGCGGCCTCAGCCAGGAGTTTCGCGGTCTCAGCCGTCAGTTGATGGCCCCCCAGGTGCTCATCGAGCTCCACGATCGCAGCCTGAGGTTCAGGGCGCTGGGCCGCCAAGCCAGCGAGACGGTCACAGTGCCTCTGCCCGATGGCGTCTGCCGGCAAGGGGAGCCCCGGCAGGTGGAGGCGCTGGGCGATCTGATTGGCGATCTGTTGCTCGATCAGGGCCTGGCCGGAGCGCGCGTAAGTGCGGCGCTACCACTGCGGGCTTGCCGCTGGAAGCTGATCCAATGGCCCCTGGAGGCGGTGCCAGACGATCCCTGTGATGCGCTGCGGCTGATCGATCCGGATCTGGACCTCAACTGTTCGCTGGCGGAGGCCTATCTGGATCTGCGGGTGCTGCCTGGCTCACCACCCCGCAGCTTGGTGGTGGCGGCACCGAGGCGGGTGGTGGATGGCTGGGCCGAGGTATTCGCCGTGGCTGGGGTGCAGTTGGAGCGGCTGGAACCGGCCCAGGTGTCCGAGTGGCACCAGGTGCGGGAGCTACTCGCCCAAGAGCCAGCCGGGGGCGATCCCCACGCGGACCACTGGTTGTTGGAATTACAGGTGGATCACTGCCGGCTTTGGTTGCTGGCCGATGGCCTGCCGCGAGCCGATTGGCACCTGCCGGCCAACCGCAATAGCCCTGGTCTCGACCCGCAATTAGCGGCCGAGCTGGAACGGCGTAGACGCTTCTGGAACCAACACCGCCAGTCGCCCCTGGCTGCCCAATCGGATTGGCAGCCGCCAGCATCACACTCTGGCGCTGGGCAGAGCCGAGCCAGCCGCTGGTGGCTGTATGGCGATCCCGATCTGCTGGCGCGGCTAGAGGCCCCCCTGGCGGATTGGCTGGGCCAGGGGACGGTAAAACTGCTGGAGCAACCCGGCCTTGCAAATCCGCTGGGAATACGGCTCTCTGGGCTTCAACGGGGCAAGAGCCGGCGATGACAGAAGAATCATTCGATCTCTTAAAAGAGCGGCGGGGCCGGCTGGGGGAAGAGGAGCCCGAAGCAAGCAACCCCCGCAGGAGCCTGGTCAGGGGCGCGCTGGTGG